>NZ_JBSFDB010000017.1:0-207958 GCF_053593695.1 Streptomyces sp. NPDC002144 | reverse complement strand
GCAGCGCGGAAGCATGTCGCTTCCGCGCTGCGGCCGTTCCGGGCGGTCCTCACACCGCGGCCGGGGGCCACGGCGCGACGGTCACTTGCCGCACGCTCACTTGGCGCCGATGTGGAAGATCTTGTGGCTCGCGTTCATGTCGACGACCACCTTGGAGGTCACCCCGCGGCTCCAGGTCAGGGTGACGACGGCCTCCGTCCGGCCCGCCCTGGTGCCGGTCTCGGTGACCTTCCACGCCAGCGGCACGTTCTGGGCCCGCAGGACGCCGTCCGCGTGCTCGCGCTCCTCCCACTTGTTCAGCTCCTTCTGGAACGCGGGCGTGAGGTAGTGCGCGCGCAGGGCGGTGCCGAGGTTGCCGCTGTCCTCGTCGTACACCGCCTCGATGTAGGTGCCGTAGAAGTCGGCGATCCGGGTGAGGTTGTCGGTCGTTTTGCCGCTGACGCTGCGCGGGGCGCCGGCGGAGGCCTGGGCGGTGGCGCCGAGGCCGAGGGCGACGGCGAGGAGGCCGGCGCTGATGACGGTGCGGGTCTTGCTGCTCATGTCTGTTCCCCGTTTTCGGTTGCGTGTTGTTCGGTTGCGTGTTGTTCGGTTGCGTGTTGTTCGGTTGCGAGTTGTCGGTTGCGTGTTTTCGGTCGCGGTGTTGTGAGAGGTGCGTGGTCGGTGGGCGCCCTCCCGACCCCCGTGGCGGGAGGGCGGCCCCGGTCGTGCGGTCAGTGGAGCTTGTTCACGGCGGTCGTGGTCGTCTTCTTGAACGCCTTGACCGGCGCGTCCCGGAAGCCGCCCATCTGCCCCCAGTCGACGACGGTCACGGTCCTGCCGTCCCGGCCCACCGACAGGAGCCGGACGTCGGTGGCGCCCCAGGAGCTCTCGGTGTGCAGGCCGTAGACGTGGGCGCCCTCCTCGACGGGCAGGGTGCCGTAGTCCTTGAGGGTCGCCACGGTCTCCAGGTCCGCCTCCTCGATCCTGGCCGGGCAGGACGCGATGTCCTTGTTGAGCCGGGCGAAGCGGCCCTTCGCCGCGCTGACGCCGGGCAGTTGGACGCTGACCTGACGGGCGCCCGTGTCGAGGTCGGTGCGGAACTCCCGGTACCAGGTGTTCTGGCCCCCGCCGAGCGCCATGCTCAGGCAGCGGTCCTGTTCCACCGCCTCCGGTACTCCGGCGGTGACCTTGCCGGCGGTCCAGGACGACGAGGGGTGCGGCGGCAGGTCCGCGGCCGCCAGGAACCCCGGTGCCCGGGACGCGGCGTCCGCCGGTGGGGCGAGCGTCGTGCCGAGGGCGAGGCCCGTGACGGCGAGTGCGATGAGCGCGCCTGCTCGGGTGCGCTTGGACATGGGTGTCCCCCGTGGATGAGTGCATGGGTGTCGGAAGGTCGCCGCGACGGCGGATGGTCGGTCCGCCCTGGTCGGTGCGACACCAAGAGCATCGGCGCTGCCGGCGCCCCGGCGCAACGGCTGCCGTCCGATCGGCCTGGGTGGAACCATCCCAGCCCATCTGACGTGCAGGTATATGAGTGCCTGGGATGACGGGGACGACGGGGGACGACGGGGAGACGGGGGAACGGTGTCGACACGGGACGACGTCGAGCAGTTCGCGGCGCTGCTGCGCCGGTTGAAGGACCGCACGGACCGGAGCTACGGCTCGCTGGCGCGGCGCCTCAACATGAACACGTCCACGCTCCACCGCTACTGCGCGGGCGAGGCGGTGCCCCAGGACTTCGCCCCGCTGGAACGCCTGGCCGCCTTCTGCGAGGCGACGCCGGAGGAACGCCTCGAACTGCACCGGCAGTGGCTCCTGGCGATAGCGGCACGCCAGCGCCCCCGCACCCCGGAGGAACAGCCCCCGACCGCCACCGCGCACACGTCCCTGCCGAAGCCGCCGGCTTCCCGCCCCGACACGGCCGCCGCCCTGACGGATGATCCGCTGGCTTCCCTGCCGGGCGCACAGGTTTCCCCGCCGGGTGCACAGGTTTCCTCGCCCCAGGCACCGACTTCCCTGCCGGGCGCCCATGTTTCCTCGCCGGAGTCAGCGACTTCCGTGCGGGACGCGCGCGTTTCTCTGCCGGAGTCACCGACTTCCCAGCGGGGCGCGGGTCTTTCCGCGCCGCAGCCTCCCGCCTCCGTGCCCGGCGGGGCCACTTCTGGGAACGAGCCGCCCGCTTCCATGTCCAGCGCGGATACTTCCCCGCCAGGACCTCCCGCCTCCCTGCCCCGCACGGCCGCTTCCGAGAGCCAGCCGCCCGCTTCCATGTCCAGCGCGGATACTTCCCCGCCGGAGCAACCCGCCTCCCTGCTCGGCACGGCCGCTTCCGAGAGCCAGCCGCCCGCTTCCATGTCCGGCGCCGCTGCTTCCCCGCCGAGGCCACCCGCCTCCCTGCCCGGGGCGGCTGCTCCTCTGTCCGGGACGACACCCGCTTCCCCCTCCTGGGCGGCTGCTCCCCCGTCAGGGACGGCGCCCGCTTCCCCGTCCGGGCCGTCGGCTCCCTTGTCGAAGGGACTCGCTCCCCGTCCCGAGACGACCGGTCCCGGGACCGAGACAGCCGCGCGCGAGCTGGAGACGACCGCTGCCGTCGCCCACGGAACCGGGCTCAAGCTCGAGACAGCCGCGCGCGAGGCGGAGACGACCGCTGCCGTCGTCGACGGAAGCGGGCCCGAGCTCGAGACAGCCGCACGCGACGCGGAGCCGACCGCTTTCGTGGGCGGGGGAACGGATCGCCGGCCGGAGGCAGTTGGTTCCTCTCGCGACACGGCCGCTCGTCAGGGCGAGCACGTGGCGGGTGGTAACGGGGTCACCTCCGCCCACCGCCCCCGCCCCTGGTTCCGTCGGCGGCGGAGTCTGCTCGGCGCCGCCGTGGCCACCGTGCTGCTGGCGACGCTCGGGACCGTCTCGGCGCTGTCGGAGGACGGGGCGCGGGACGGGTCCGCCAGGACACCGTCCGGGCCGTCGCGTACGACGGAGGCCGGCGCCCGCCGCGCCCCGTCGCCCGGCGGCGCGAGCAGCAGCCCCTCCCCCGGCGCAGGCACGGCCTCCCCCTCGACGGGCAGTACGGCGTCGCCCACTCCCCCGTCGCAGGACGCCCCGCCGGTGAAGGACAAGGCTCCCGCGCCCACCGCTGTCCCTCTCGCCCTGACCGTCGACTCGCAGGTCTGGCAAGGAGGGTGCGGCCAGAACTACGTGATCGACAAGGCGCCGGCCGAGGTGCCCCCGCCGCCGGTGCCGCAGGACGCCGCGGTGTGGGCGGCGACGCAGAACGCGGTGCAGGGGCGGCAGTCGACGGTGGAGATCTCGGTGCAGGGGAAGTCGTCGACGGCCGTCGTGCTGAACGCCCTGCGCGTCCGGATCGTGGGCCGCGGCAACCCCGTACCCGGCACCGCGTACTCCATGGACGCGGGCTGCGGCGGCGGTCTCACCCCGCGCAGCTTCGCCGTGAACCTCGACGTCAACCGGCCCATCGCCCACCCGATGCCCGGCACCAACGACGGGGGAAAGCCGGCGCCCGCGGTCCAGTTCCCCTACCGCGTCTCGGCCCAGGACCCCGAGGTGCTGCTGGTCACGGCGACGGCCGAGACGTACGACGCCAGCTGGTACCTCGAGCTCGACTGGTCCTCGCAGGGCCGCACCGGCACGGTCCGCATCGACGACCACGGCCACCCGTTCCGCACCAGCGGCATCAAGGGCAAGGCCCGCTACTGGTACGGAACGAACGACGCGGGCGAACGCGCCTGGGTCCCCTACGACAACTAAGGCCGCGGCACATTGCGGATGTTGGAGCGGGCCATCTGCAGCATGCGGCCGACTCCGCCGTCCAGGACGATCTTGGATGCCGACAGGGCGAAGCCGGTCACCATCTCGGCGCTGATCTTCGGCGGGATGGACAGCGCGTTGGGATCGGTGACCACGTCGACGAGTGCCGGGCCCTTGTGCTTGAAGGCGTCCTTCAGCGCGCCGGCGAGATCCTTGGGCTGCTCGACCCGTACCCCGTACGCACCGCAGGCGCGGGCGACGGCGGCGAAGTCGGGGTTCTTGTTGGTGGTGCCGTGCGAGGGCAGCCCCGCCACCAGCATCTCCAACTCGACCATGCCGAGGGAGGAGTTGTTGAAGAGGACGACCTTGACCGGGAGGTCGTACTGCACCAGCGTCAGGAAGTCGCCCATCAGCATGGAGAATCCGCCGTCCCCGGACATGGAGACCACCTGCCGCCCCCGGTCGGTGAACTGCGCCCCGATCGCCATGGGCAGCGCGTTCGCCATCGAGCCGTGCGAGAACGAACCGATCACCCGGCGACGGCCGTTGGGCGAGATGTAGCGGGCGGCCCACACGTTGCACATCCCGGTGTCCACGGTGAACACGGCATCGTCGTCTGCAAGTTCGTCGAGTACGGACGCCACGTACTCGGGATGGATCGGCACGTGCTTGTCCACCTTGCGGGTGTAGGCCTTCACCACCCCCTCCAGCGCGTCCGCGTGCTTCTTCAGCATCCGGTCCAGGAAGCGGCGGTTGGACTTCTCCCGCACCCGCGGAATCAGACAGCGCAGCGTCTCGCGCACGTCGCCCCACACCGCGAGGTCCAGCTTGGAGCGGCGGCCCAGGTGCTCGGGCCGGACGTCGATCTGGGCGATCTTGACGTCGTCGGGCAGGAAGGCGTTGTAGGGGAAGTCGGTGCCGAGCAGGATCAGCAGATCGCACTCGTGGGTGGCCTCGTAGGCGGCGCCGTAGCCGAGCAGTCCGCTCATGCCGACGTCGAAGGGATTGTCGTACTGGATCCACTCCTTGCCCCGCAGAGCGTGCCCCACCGGTGACTTGATCTTCCCGGCGAACTCCATGACCTCGGCGTGCGCGCCGGCCGTGCCGCTGCCGCAGAACAGGGTGACCCGGTCGGCCGCGTCGATCATCCGGACGAGTTCGTCGATCTCGGCGTCGCCGGGACGGACCGTGGGCCGGGAGGTGACCAGGGCGGTCTCGGCGGCCTTGTCGGGGGCGGGCTCGGCGGCGATGTCGCCCGGGAGGGAGACCACGCTGACGCCGGAGCGGCCGACCGCGTTCTGGATGGCGGTCTGCAGCAGCCGGGGCATCTGCTTCGGGCTGGAGATCAGCTCGCTGTAGTGGCTGCACTCCTGGAAGAGCCGGTCGGGGTGGGTCTCCTGGAAGTAGCCCAGGCCGATCTCGCTGGAGGGGATGTGCGAGGCGAGCGCGAGGACCGGGGCCATCGAACGGTGGGCGTCGTAGAGGCCGTTGATGAGATGGAGGTTGCCGGGCCCGCAGGAGCCCGCGCACGCGGTGAGCTTGCCGGTGATCTGGGCTTCCGCGCCGGCCGCGAAGGCGGCGGTCTCCTCGTGGCGTACGTGCACCCAGTCGATGGCGGCGTTGCGGCGCACCGCGTCCACCACCGGGTTGAGGCTGTCGCCTACGACGCCGTACAGGCGCTTGACTCCGGCGCGGACGAGGATGTCGACGAACTGCTCGGCGACGTTCTGTTTGGCCATGGTGCTCTGCTGCCCCTTCGGTCTCCGCTGATCCCTCTGGGTCCATCAATTCACAGGCCGCGCGCTCACGCCTCCCAAACGGCAGCGGCCGTACGGTCGTCCGCGTACCCCTTGACCCGGACCTGGGTGTCCGCGAGGAACGCGGCGAGGCCGGGCGGGGTGGGTCCGGACCATCGGCCCGTCAGATAGCGGCACAGGTCCGGTTCACCGCGCAGCGGGTCCGCGAGGCCCGCGCTGCACATCAACAGGGTGTCACCCGGGCGGGCCACCGAGGCACGGAAGCGGAAGGGTTCGCGGGGCGGTTCGGGGGCCGGTTCGTAGGGGCTCGGGGGTGTGGGGATGCCGAGGTCCATGGTGAGGCGGTCGCCCTCGGGGGTCTCGGCGGGCAGCGAGCCGAAGCCGACGACCGGGTCGCCGGTGACCTCGGTGACGCGGGGCTCGATGTCCTGCCAGTCACCGTCCCTGAGCCGGAACAGTCCGCCCCCGCCGACGCCGAAGAAGACGCGGGTACGGCACTCCGGGTCGGCCGGCAGCAGCAGGCAGCGCAGGGTGGCGGAGTACTCCTCCGGCTCGATGCCCTGCTCGGCGGCGCTGGCGCGGAGCTTGCCGAGGCTGCGGTCGGTGAGACGGTGCAGACCCGACTTCAGATCACCGCGCCTCGCCGCCCGGATGTCCTCCGCGAGCCGGGCATGACTGCGGCCGACGGCCCGGCCGATCCAGTGGCAGGCCTCGGCGGCGGCACGGTGGGCTCCGGGGGTGGCGCGGGCGCCGGTGGCCATGGCGACGAGGATCAGCGCGTTCTCGGCGGTGCCGAAGCGGGCGGTGAGCAACGAGTCGCGGCGCGGTTCGCCCCGGTACCGCGCGGAGTCCCCCCGGACGGAGACGGCACGCAGGGTGCAGGCCCCGTACCGGGCACCGTCGAGCACGGTGTCGGCGACCAGATCATCGAGATCGTCCGGATCGGCGACGGGCAACGCGGTGGGCTCGGCCTCGTAGGTGGGCGGCCCGGAGCCGACGTAGTCGAGATGGTCGGCGGGGGGCGGGGGGAAGGTCGGCAGGCTGAGGTCGTCGGCGGGGGGCAGAGGAATGGCCGGCAGATCGAGGCGGTCGGCCGGAGGCGGGGCCGGGACTTCGAGGCGTTCGGCGGGAGGCGGAGGGAGGGTCGGCAGGTCGAGGTGGGTGGCGGTGCGGAGGACCGGGGGCCGGTCGGTCGGCGGCGCGTCGGGGGGCTGTGGGGCGGGGGCGGGCGGGACCGGCGGCGGGGGGTAGGGCACACGATCCTGGACCGGCGGTGCGCCGTCCCGCTGCGAACCGGAAGCCGCCCCGTCGCCGCGACCACCCGCGGCCGGGGTCCGGGCCGAAGCGCCCGCAGCTGAGCTGGGAGGCGGAGGGGCAGGACTGCCTGCGACCGGGCTCTGCGCAGGAGGGGCAGGGGTGCCAGGGGTGCCCGGCGGTCGGGCCGGGTGGACCGGGCTGCCCGCAGCGGAGGCCGGGGACGAGGGGTGAGGCGACCGGTCCTGGACCGGCGAAGCGCCGTCACTCTGCGGCCCGGAAGCCGCCCCATCGCCGCGACCACCCGCAGTCAGCCCGCCTGCCGGAGCGGACGGGCTGTCCGCGCCCGGGCGCTGGGCCGGGGGCCCGGTCGGCCGGGGGACCGCTTCGCGGGCGGGGTCCGTGCCGGTCGGTGTCCGGGACGTGGTGGCCGTCGTCGTCGGGGTCTCCGTCGACGTGCCGCTGCGCTGGGCGGGGACCACGTCGGCCCGTTCGCCCGGCGGCGATCCGTCGGCCACGGTCCCGGCCGCCGAGGCGAACCGGTCGTCCAACGTGTCGGCCGCGGGGGTCGGCCCCGTGTCCTCGGTGGAGTCGTCGTACAGCTGCCCCCACCAGTCGTCCTCGTGACCGGTGGGACTTCCCCCCTGCTGGCTCATGCCCCCAATTGTCCACCCCGGGGCCCGGATGAAAACGGGGCAACGGGAAAAACCGGTGCGGCACGCCGAGTCGAACGACATGTCGAGTGACACGTCGAACAGAAAAACGGGAAACAGGCCGCCGGACGGTTCCACCCCCGCCGACCGTACCCCGCACCGGATGCTGACCTGCGTTTTCTGTGTCCCTCCGGCACCCTGGGCACATGGGAGTGTGGGACCTCCTGCTGGTCGGTCTGGTCCTCCTGCTCGGCCTGTGCGGAGTGCTGGTGCCCGGGGTGCCCGGGTCGTGGCTGGTGTGGGCCGCGGTCCTGTGGTGGGCGCTGAAGGACCCGCAGCCGGTCGCCTGGTGGGTCCTGGTCGGCGCCACCGTGGCGCTGTTCCTCTGCCAGGGGGTCCGCTGGGCGTTGCCGCCCCGCCGGCTGCGGGCGAGCGGTGCCACGCCCAGGATGGCGGTGTACGCCGGTACGGGCGCGCTCCTCGGCTTCATCCTGCTTCCCGTGCTCGGCGCGATCCCGGGCTTCATGGCCGGCGTCTACCTCGCCGAACGCCTCCGTCTCGGCCGCCACGGCGACGCGATGGCGGCCCTGCGCAGGGCGATGCGCTCGGGCGGCGCCGGCGTCCTCGCAGAACTGTTCACCTGCCTGCTGATCATGGGCGCGTGGCTCGGCGCGGTGATCGCAGGATGACGTAGGTCCCGCGGACTAGGCCGAGGATCCGATGTGGAGGCGCGGCGGGCGTGTTTGGGTGAGGGGCATGAGCGAATTCAGCGAGGCCGAGCGCGCGTATCTGAAGTCGCAGCGGCTGGGACGGCTGGCCACCGTCGACCCGCACGGGCAGCCGCAGGCGAACCCGGTCGGCTTCTTCCCGCAGGACGACGGCACGATCCTGGTCGGCGGGTACGCCATGGGCCGCACCAAGAAGTGGCGCAACCTGCGGGAGAACCCGAAGGTCGCGCTGGTCGTCGACGACATCGTCAGCCTGCGCCCGTGGAAGGTGCGCGGCATCGACATCCGCGGCGAGGCGGAACTCCTCACCGGGCCGCACGAGTTGGGCCCGCACTTCAGCGAGGAGGTGATCCGCATCCATCCGCGGCGGATCCACAGCTGGGGGCTGGAGGACTGATCCGCCGCCGCGGCTACAGGCAGCCCTCCAGGGTGAGCAGGCGCACCTTCCGCTCCAGCCCGCCCGCGTAGCCGGTCAGTGAGCCGTTCGCGCCGATCACCCGGTGGCAGGGCCGGACGATCAGCAGCGGATTGGCGCCGATGGCACCGCCCACGGCCCGTACGGCGGCCCGGGGCGCCCCGATCCGTGCGGCGATGTCGCCGTACGTCGTGCTCGCCCCGTACGGCACCAGGTCCAGGGCGTTCCACACCCGTTCCCGGAACTCGCTGCCCGCGGTGCTGAACGCAAGCCGGAACTCCTTGAGTTCGCCGGCGAAGTAGGCGGCGAGCTGTTCCTCGGCGGCCCGGAAGGCGGCGGGCTCGTGCCGCCAGCCCTCCCGCACCGCGGGGCCGTTCTTCTGTCCCGGCACGGAGACGGAGGTGAGCGCACCGGCCGGGTCGGCGGTGAGCAGCAGCGGGCCGAGGGGGCTGTCGACGCGGGTCCACACGGTGGTCGTCACAGGTCAGTCCACCTCTCCTGCTGCGCGCAGGTGTCGCAGGGCGTAGGAGCGCCAGGGGCGCCAGCTGTCGGGGACGTCGGGGCCGGGCGGGGCGACGTCGGGGTCGCCCAGGGCGCGGGTGCGGATGACGGCGACCGTGGCGGCGTCGAGTCCGGGCAGGGCGAGCAGCGCCGCCTCGGCGTCGTCGCGGTCGGCGCCGGGGTCGAGGCGGACGGCGCCGTCGGCGAGGGCCGCGGCGAGGGCGCCAAGCGGACCGTGGGGTTCGGCCTCGGCGAGGACGGCGGGTTCGGGGAAGAGGTGGGTGAGGCTGCCGGCGGGCGAGTCGAGCGCCTTGCCATAGCGCCGTACCAGCCGCTCGGCCTCCCGCGGCCCGACCAGCGCCCGCACCGCCAGCTCCTCCGCGTCGGCGGCACCGGGCGAGCGCAGTCCCGGCCGCGCCGCGACCAGCGGAGCGAGCCGCGCGTCCGCGCCGAGCCGCTCGTCGACGGCGTACGGGTCGGCGTCCAGGTCGAACAGGCGCCGCAGCCGCCCCACGGCGGTGGTCAGATCGCGGGGATCGGCGAGCTGCAGCCGGGCCTCGAGCCAGCCCCCCGGATGGGCACCGGACGCGGTCCTCACCACTCCCGGCCGCTCGTCGACGGCGACGACGCCCGTGCCGTGCGGAAGGCGCAGCGTACGGCGGTAGGTGCGCCGCCCGCGCGTCCCCTCGACCTCCTCCACGCCGGGCACGGCCTCGGCGGCGAGCAGGTCGAAGACGGCAACGGCCTGGTAGGGCCCCCGGTGGGCGAGCCGCAGCGGGATCCCCACCGCCTGCCGGCGGCCCCGGTGCCGCGGCGCGGCGGCCCGCAGCTCGCTGGGCGTCGCGGCGTACACCTCGCGGATCGTGTCGTTGAACTGCCGCACACTGGCGAACCCGGACGCGAACGCGATCTCCGTGATCGGCAGATCGGTCGTCTGCACCAGCACCCGCGCGGTGTGCGCCCGCTGGGCGCGGGCCAGGGCGACCGGTCCGGCGCCCAGCTCGGCGGTCAGCTGCCGCTGCACCTGCCGGGCGCTGTAGCCGAGCCGCGCCGCGAGCCCGGCCACGCCCTCCCGGTCGACGACGCCGTCGCCGATCAGCCGCATGGCCCGGCCGACGACGTCCGCGCGCACGTTCCACTCGGCCGAGCCCGGGACCGCGTCCGGACGGCACCGCCGGCAGGCCCGGAAGCCCGAGCCCTGCGCGGCGGCGGCCGTCGTGAAGAAGCGGACGTTGCGGCGCTTGGGGGTCACCGCGGGGCAGCTGGGCCGGCAGTAGATCCCGGTGGTCTCGACGGCGAAGAAGAACTCCCCGTCGAACCGGGCGTCCCGGCTGCGTACGGCTTCGTACCTGGTGTCCTCGTCCATCACGCCGTCCAGTCTCCGCCTGAGGGGGCAGGCGCGGCCAGCGGGATTCGGACGTGACGTTGCCTACCGCCGGCGGCCCCGCTTGGCCTCCATGGCCGCCCTGCCCTCCGCCCCCTTCCGCTTCCAGTCCCGGCGGATCTCGGCGCGCAGGCGGGCGTCCGTCTTGGCGACGATCCACTGGTTCTCGCGGATCAGCTTGCGGTAGCTCTCCAGGCGCCGCACGGCAAGCTCCCCGGCGTCGACGGCCGCCAGCACCGCGCACCCGGGTTCGGCGGTGTGGGCGCAGTCGTGGAAGCGGCACCGTTCGGCCAGTTCCTCGATCTCGCTGAAGACCTGACCGACCCCGCTCTCGGCGTCGTACAGCCCGACCCCGCGCAGACCGGGCGTGTCGATGAGGACACCCCCGCCGGGCAGGGCGAGCAGGTTGCGCGTGGTGGTGGTGTGGCGCCCCTTGCCGTCTACGTCCCGCGCGGCCCGTACGTCCATCACGTCCTCGCCGATGAGCGTGTTCGCGAGGGTCGACTTGCCGGCACCGGACTGGCCGAGCAGCACGGACGTGCCGGCGGAGACGAGGGACACGAGGACGTCGAGTCCGTCCCCCTCGACCGCGCTGACCGGCAGGACGGTCACGCCGGGCGCGGTGAGCTCCACGTCCTGGACGAGGTGCGAGCGGGTCACCGGGTCCGGCACGAGGTCGGCCTTGGTGAGGACGACCAGGGGCTGGGCGCCCGACTCCCAGGCGAGGGCGAGGAAGCGTTCGACGCGGCCCAGGTCGAGTTCGGCGGCCAGGGACACGGCGACGATCGCGTGGTCGACGTTGGCGGCGAGGATCTGCCCCTCGGACCGCTTGGAGGAGGTGGAGCGCACGAAGGCGGTGCGGCGCGGCAGACACGCGCGCACGTAGCGGGGGTTGCCGTCGGCTTCGACGGCGACCCAGTCGCCGGTGCACACGACCCGCAGCGGGTCGTGCGGGGTGACGAATGCGGTGTCGGCCCGCAGCACGCCGTGCGGGGTGACCACGTCGCACTGACCGCGGTCGACGCGTACGACGCGGCCGGGCAGGAGCCCTTCGGCGGCGTACGGGAGGAACACGTCCGCCCATGCCTCGTCCCAGCCGTAGGGAGCGAGCGCGGGGAGAACGGGGGAAGCAGAACTGGAAGTCAAGGGTGACCCTTCACAAGAGCGGCCACCGGCAAAGGGGTTGGGACTTCGGTGAGTCAGCCGACGGCCACGGAGGTGGACTTGATGAACTGGATGCGGGCAGCGCCCATCGTCATGACAGCCATCGGTCGACACCTCCTCGTCCTGTGCCTGGTTCTGTTCCTCGTGCGGGAACCGCCGCAACAGTAGCCCGTCACGGCGGAGGCGCGTCAACTGCTTTTCGCGCAGCTGTGTCCGTTGAGCGTCACGTCGTACGCCGGGGCGTTCTTGCCCTTCCAGGAGGCGAGGAAGCCGAAGGAGAGGGTGCCGTCGGCGGGGACGGACCGGTTGTAGTCGGCGGCCTTGGCGGTGACCCGGGAGTCGTTCTGGCCGAAGCTGGCGTCCCACATCTGGGTCACCTTCTGGCCGTCCCGGAAGGACCAGGCGACGCTCCAGTCGGTGAGGGCGTCGGCGGTGGTGACGGAGAGGGTGGCCTGGAAGCCGTCCGGCCACTGGTTGACCAGGTCGTAGGCGTAGGTGCAGGTCGTCGGGGAGCGGTCCGCCGAACCCGTACGGGCCGTCGAGGAGGAGGTGCCCTGCGGTTCGGGGTCGGGGTTCTTCTCGCCCGCGGACCTGGTCGCCGAGGCCGTGGGGCCCGGGCTCGGGGTGCCGGTGCCGGTGGCGGAGGCCCTGGTCGCCGGCGGGCTGAGGTCCGGCAGGGACGGGGCCGGCGCCGCCACCGGGCTGCTGTCGGTCGGATCACCGCTCGCCGCTGTGCCCTGGTCGCCGCCGAACGGCATCAGCGAGACGGCCAGCGCGAGCAGCGACACCACCACGGCGGCGACGAGCAGACCGTTGCGCAGGGCGCGGGCGCGCTGGGCGCCCGTCACGGTCCGGCCGCCGTCCCCGTCGGCCGGCTCCGGGCGTCCCGCGCCGAGGCGGACCTCGGCGGCCCGTCGGCGGCGCTCCAGGTAGGCGAGGCCGCCCCAGCCGATCACCCCGCCGGCGAGGGCGGCGGGCAGTCCGCCGCCGTGCGGGCGCAGACAGGCGGCGGCCTCGGCGCAGTCCACGCAGGTGGCGAGGTGGCGGGAGAGGTCGGCGGGGATGTCGGCGGCGGGCGAGCGGGTGACCGCGTCCAGCAGCCGGGCGTAGCTGCGGCAGTCCGCGTCCATCGGTGTGTCGAGGTGGGCGCGGTGGCAGCGGTCCCGGAACAGGCCGCGGACCTGGGCGAGTTCCTCGCCGACGAGGGCCGGATCGAGCGCGAGGCGGCGGGCGACCACGGACGTCGGCAGCGCCTCCACCTCGGCCAGCCACAGCAGTGCCGCGTCGGCCTCCTGGAGGTCGCGCAGACCGCGCAGGGCGAGCGGGCGCTGCAGCGGGGGCCCGGTGTAGCGGGCGGCCTTGTCCGAGTGGAGCCACAGCCGCAGATCGGGGTCGAGGTCGTGCCCCCGCCCGCTCTCCTCCCAGGCGGCCGCCGTGGTGCGTACGGCGGTCAACATCAGCGGGATCATGGGGAGTCGGGAGCGGCGGCCGGCGCTTCTGGTCGGGCCGCCGTCGCCGACGCGGACCTCGCGCATGCCGAGCGCGAAGGCCTCGGTGGCCAGTTGGGTGGCCGCTTCGGCGCCGGCCGTGCACAGATCGGCGTAGGAAAGCACCGCGTCCCAGCACTCGGAGAACAGCGCGGCCTCGGCGGCGTCCTTCGGGGTCGGCAGGTCGGGCATGGGTCTCCTGCATCCACGAGCGAGGTCAACTCACCTGATTGGCAACGGAGTTGTGGGGAACCTCGCGGGAGCCCGAGCCTTTCACAACGTCGTCACAACTGACAAGCGCCGTATTCAATTCGGTTACCGGCGGTCGCGTCAAGTGACCAGCGGTGGACCTCGTTCGGCCAGCGGTGGGAGTACACCACCGCGACCACCCGACCACGCGCGTCGAGTGCCTCGGTCCGGTACTCCCGTGCCCACTCCTCGTTGCTGCTACGAGAGTTATACGGAAGGAACGTCACGAAGTATCGATCCCGGCCGAGATTTATCGGTCCGTCACGGCTTCCGCCCTGCCGCACGGGAGGGGAGTCACAGCTCGGCCGGCTCCTGCGCGGGCAGGCTGTCCATGAAGGAGCTCACCGAGAAGACGGCGCGGCCGGGTCCGGGCGGGCCGTAGCCGGGGGGCGAGGAGAGACCGAAGTCGTCCATGGTCTGGCGGTAGGCCTGCAGCAGCCGGATGTGGTACTCCAGCGGCGCGCCCTGGGGGTTGGCCTTGCCGAGCGGGGTGGTCGGCTCGGGGCACCAGGTGGTGAAGCGGGGCGTGATGCCGTGCGACATGAAGAAGCGCAGTCCCTCGGTCGTCGAGGCGATGGCCTCGTCGACGGTGGTGAAACCGAAGGGCTCCGCCATCTCCACGCCCGCCACGAAGTTGGGGATGACGTTGCGCGCGCCGAAGACCTCCGCCGAGTCCAGGATGCGCTTGTGCCACTCGTCGCGGCCGACGTAGCGCTCCTTGCCGGGGCAGTACAGCTCGAACAGCCGGCGGTCCCACACCTCGTAGTTGGGGTGGTAGATCTGCACGCCGTAGTCCTTGAACCGCTGCACGTCGTCGCGCGGCAGCGCCTGGGCGACCACCTTGCCGATCCAGCGGCCCGGGAAGCGCTCCTCGATGGCCTTGGCGTAGTGCCCGTAGAAGTCGGCCTCGTCGCGTCCCGCGACCGTCTTCGTGATGGCACCGCCGGTGAGGGTGTAGGCGGTGGAGGCCTTCTGGGTGTCGTACCGGTCGATGATCTCGAGGGCCTCCAGCACCTCCTCGACGTCCTTCACCCCGGTGTACGGGCGCCCGGCGGCCTTGTGCTGGCGCCAGTTGTGGTTGATGTCGCAGTACTGGCACTCCTCCTTGGCGCCGAAGTACTGGCAGACGCGGAAAACGGTGAGATAGATGAGATAGCCCCACTGGATCGTCGGGGCGACCTCCATGACGGACTTCCCGTTGGAGAGGGTGTGCCGGTAGTACTCCGGCATGGGCGGCACGCCGACGTCGGAGATGCGTTTCCCGTCGAGGTAGAGCCCGAGCATGCCCTCCTCGTCGGCGGCGACCCGGTAGGGCGAGGACGGGTTCACCCGCACGGACACCACGGTCCGCCGCAGGTCGTACGGCCCTCCGGTGAGGATGATCTCCTCCGGCGGCCGGCGCAGCGCGGCCTCGCCGAGCTCCGGCAGGGTGCCGTGGTCGAAGGAGAAGATGAAGTACGACTTCGGCTTCACCTCGCCGCTCTCGTTGTCGCTGAGGGCGGACGGGTCGAAGGCGACGCCCCCTCGCAGCAGGTCCTCCTTGAAGACGGCTTCCCGCGGTACCTGCGGGAACCGCTCCATCAGATCCTCGACCAGCGCGGTACGGCTGCCCATCCCGATCTCTCCTCCCGGCTCCGGCGTTCGACTCCTCACGGTATGCCTTCGCCCGCGCGTCAGCCGTGCCGGGTCCCCGCACGGCGCGCGATATGTCCCGGTACGGGGGTGTTCGGCGGGAGCACCGGGTCGGGCACGGGCGCGCCCCAGACCGAGTTCAGCGGCAGGGTTCCGGCCCAGAGGCCCAGCTCCGCGTCGGGTCCGTCACCGTCGTCCGGCGCACCGGTGCGGATCTTCACCGACGCCTCCTCCAGGGAGAGCGCGAGGAGGGTGGTGGCGGCGAGCTCCTTGCGGTTCGGGCTCCGGGCGTACGACCACTGGCCCGGCGCCGTGTGCTCCGTGACCCGGCGCAGGCCCGCCAGTTTCTCCTCCGGGTCGGTGACCCTGCGGGCCACGCCGTGGATCATCGCGCTGCGGTAGTTGACGCCGTGCTCGAAGACCGAGCGGGCCAGCACCAGTCCGTCGACATGGGTGACGGTGACGCAGACGGGCGTACCGCCCGCGAGGCTGCGGCCGGCCACCGAGCCGTGGAGGTAGAGCTGCCGCTCGTCCCGGCCGTAGACGGTGGGCACGACCAGCGGCCGCCCCTCGACCACGACCCCCAGATGGCAGACGAACCCGGCGTCGAGGATCGCGTCGAGATCGGCCCGCTCCAGACTCCCCTGCTCGCGCAGACGCCGGTGTCTGGTGAGGTCGGTCACCGGCAGGGTCGCGGAGAGGGCGGCGGGCGGGCCGGCGGGCTGGCGGGGCGGGTTGGGTGATGGATCGTGGGCCATGGAGCCGCACGCTACCGATATCGCCAGGAAAACGCTACGGAAAGCCGAAAACAGTGGATGTAACGCGTTACGACAACGGAATCCGCAGCAAGCGGCGTCGGTCGTGCACCCCGCTCACGCCTCCCGCTCCAGCGCCCCCGGATCGACCGCGTACGCCAGCCCCTCCCCGGCCACGAAGCGCGCCGCCTCCTCCGCCACGGTCCGGCCGAGACGGGCCACCTCGTTGCCCTGGGATCCCGCCAGGTGGGGGGTGACGAAGGCGTTGGGGAGCGCGTAGAGGGGCGATTCGGCCGGCAGGGGCTCGGGGTCGGTGACGTCGAGCACCGCGGAGAGGCGGCCGGTGCGCAGTTCCGCGATCAGCGCGTCGTGGTCGACCAGACCGCCGCGTGCCGTGTTGATCAGCACCGCCCCGTCGGGCATCAGCGCCAGCTCGCGCCGGCCGATCATGTGCCGGGTCTCGGCGGTCTCGGGGGCGTGCAGCGTCACGATGTCCGAGGTGCGCAGCAGGTCGTCGAGCTGAAGCAGCGGTACGCCGAGCGCGGCGGCGCGGGCCTCGTCGACGTACGGGTCGGCGAGACTCGCCCGCAGGTCGAAGGGGCGCAGGAGGTCCAGCAGGCGGCGGCCGATGCGGGAGGCGCCGACGACGCCGACCCGGCGGCCGTGGTTGCCGATGCCGGGTACGAACTCCCAGCCGGGAAAGGCGCGCCCGGCGCGCAGCCGGTCCCGGGCCGTGAAGGCGTCCTTCCCGGCGAGCAGGATCGCCGCGAGCGTGTACTCGGCGACCGGGATCGCGTTGGCGGCGGCCGCCGAGGAGACGGCGATGCCGCGCCGCCACGCCTCGGGCGTCACGAAGCCCTTGACCGAGCCGGCCGAGTGCAGGACCGCGCGCAGCCCGGGGGCCGCGTCGAGGGCGGCGGCGTCCAGCACGGGGCAGCCCCAGCCGGTGACGAGGATCTCCGTGCCGGCGAGGACCTTCCGCACCCGGGGGTCGGCGAAGTCCTCGGCGACCAGCCCGGGGTCGATGTCCACGGACTCGTGGAGCCGTGCCAGCACCTCCGGCGGAAAGACCTGCGGAACGTTCTCGGCCGTCATGGCGAACAGCGCCTGGGGACGCTCGGGCAACGAAGGGCCTTCCGGCTCGGGGACGGGCGGTGGAAACCGGTATCTACGCTAGGCGGCGGCAAATGAGAGGGTCAACGCATGGGCACTCTCCGGGAGGGACGACACAGATGACGACCACGGTCACCAACTGGGCGGGAAACATCACCTACACCGCCAAGGAGCTGCACCGCCCCTACTCGCTGGACGGGATCAGGGATCTCGTGGCGCGCAGCGCGAAGGTGCGCGTGCTGGGCAGCGGGCACTCCTTCAACGGGATCGCCGAGCCGGGCCCCGAGGGCGTCCTGCTGACGGTCGCGGACCTGCCCCCGGTGATCGACGTCGACACCACGGCTGGGACGGTACGCGTCTCGGGCGGCGTGCGCTACGCGGAACTCGCCCGGATCGTGTACGCGCACGGGCTGGCCCTGCCCAACATGGCCTCCCTGCCGCACATCTCGGTGGCCGGCTCGGTCGCCACCGGCACCCATGGCTCGGGGGTCGGCAACGGGTCGCTGGCGGCGCCCGTGCGCGAGGTGGAGATCGTCACGGCCGACGGGTCCCTGGTCACCATCGGGCGCGGCGACGACCGGTTCGAGGGGGCGGTGACGTCCCTGGGCGCGCTCGGCGTGGTCACCGCGCTCACCCTGGACCTCGAGCCGTCGTACGAGGTCGAGCAGCGTGTCTTCACCGAACTGCCGCTGGAGGGGCTGGACTTCGAGAAGGTGGCGGCGTCGGCGTACAGCGTGAGCCTGTTCACCGACTGGCGGGCGCCCGGTTTCCGGCAGGTGTGGCTCAAGCGGCGCGCCGACCAGCCGCTGAACGACTTCCCTTGGGCCGCGCCCGCGACCGAGAAGCTGCACCCGGTGCCGGGGATGCCCGCGGTCAACTGCACCGAGCAGTCCGGGGTGCCGGGCCCCTGGCACGAGCGGCTTCCGCACTTCCGGGCCGAGTTCACGCCGAGCAGCGGCGCCGAGCTGCAGTCGGAGTACCTGCTGCCGAGGCGGTACGCCCCGGACGCGCTGCGCGCCCTGGACGCGGTCCGTACGACGGTCGCGCCGGTGCTGCAGATCTGTGAGGTGCGCACGGTGGCCGCCGACGCTCAGTGGCTGAGCCCGGCCTACGGGCGGGACACGGTGGCGCTGCACTTCACCTGGGTCGAGGACACGGCGGCGGTGCTGCCGGTGGTGAGGCGGGTGGAGGAGGCGCTGGAGGGCTTCGACGCGCGGCCGCACTGGGGGAAGGTCTTCACCGTTCCCGCGTCGGCGCTGCGCGAGCGCTACCCCCGGCTCGGCGACTTCCGGGAGCTGGCCCGCTCGCTCGATCCGCAGGGCAAGTTCGCCAACGCTTTCGTGCGGGATGTCCTGGGCGACTGACTTTATACACCCCATGTTTTAACCCGTTGCCGATTCACCTCAGGAGCCCATACTGTTGCGCCGCGCCGGGTCGACATGGCTCCGGCCTGCCCAAGGTCGGAGGTCAGGTGAGCGAGACGGTCCTGAGGACCCCCGCGCCGGGCCGGCTGTTCACTCGGCCGGCCACGGCCGCGTCCTGCGCCGGCTTCGTCCTCATCGGGATGCTCCAGGCGCTCTACGGTCCGGCCGTGCCGGGCCTGCGCGCCGAATTCGGTCTGTCCCCGGCGGGCGCCGGGCTCGGTCTGAGCCTGCACTTCACGGGAGGCGTGGCGGGCGTCCTCGCCTTCAACGCGATCCACTCCCGGATCAGCAACAGAGCTCTGCTGGCGGCGAGTTACGGCCTGATGGCGCTGGGCGCCGCGGGCTTCGCGCTCGCCCCCGGCTGGCCGCCGGCCCTGGCCGCCGCATTCCTCGCGGGCCTCGGCTTCGGCGGTATCGACTACGGCCTCAACCAGCTCTTCGCCGTCGGTTTCGGCGACCGCTCCACGGCCATGCTGAACGTGCTCAACGCCCACTTCGGCATCGGCGCGGTGCTCGGACCGGTGGTGGTGGCGTGGCTGGGCCGGGACGCGTACCCGTACGCCTTCGGGGCGTGCGCGGTGCTCGCGGCGCTGCTGGTGGTCGCGGGGTCGAGCGGCGTCCGCACGCCGGTGACCGGGACGGAACCGGTCACGCGGACGCGGGCGACCGTCGCGGAAGCGGTTACCCGGACTCGGGCAACCGCCGCGGAGTCAAGCCCCCGCATTCCGGTGACCGACACGGAACCCGTGCACGGCACTCCGGAGACCTACGCGGAACCGGTTCCCGCGAAGGGCCGGCTCGGACTCCTGCGCATCCTCCTCGGCTTCCTCGCCCTCTACGTCCTCAACGTCGCCGTCGAGGCCGGTGTCGGCGGCTGGGAACCCACCCATCTGGAGACCGTCGGCTACGGCGCGACCGTCGCCGCGTCGGCGACCTCGGTGTACTGGCTGATGATGACGGCGGGCCGCTTCCTCGTCGTCCCCGTCGCCCTGCGCCACTCCCCCGAACGCATCCTCACCGTCTGCGCGGCCGGCATGACCGTGTGTCTCCTGCTGGCACCGGCAAAAGGACTGGCGCCGGTGGCGTACGCCGGTGTTGGGTTGTTCATCGCGCCGGTCTTTCCGACCGGTCTGCCCTGGCTGAACAGGGCCCTTCCCCAGGCGAGGCGCGCCGGTGCCTGGGTCATCGCCGCGTCGATGGCCGGCGGGGTGGCGGCGCCGCCCCTGCTGGGCGTGGGCATCGAGACCTGGGGCATCCATGCGGTCCCCTGGCTGCTGACCGCGCTCTCCGCCGCCTCCCTCGCGGCAACCGTACGGCTGATCCAGCTCACCCGGAGGTCCGTCGAGTGATCGGCAGCATCGAGGTCCGCTCCCTCTCCCGCTCGTTCCACACCACCGTGCGCCGGCCCGGTTTCACCGGCGCCCTCAGATCCCTCGTCAACCCGGAACGGGCCGTCAAGCACGCCGTCTCCGACATCTCCTTCGACGTGGCACCGGGCGAACTCCTCGCCCTGCTCGGCCCGAACGGCGCCGGCAAGTCCACCACCATCAAGATGCTCACCGGCATCCTCACCCCCACCTCCGGCGAGGCCCGGGTGGCGGGCGTGGTGCCGTACGAGGACCGGGAACGCAACGCCCGTAACATCGGCGCGGTCTTCGGGCAGCGCACCCAGCTGTGGTGGGACCTGCCGGTGCGGGAGTCGTTCGCGATCCTGCGCGACATCTACGAGGTGCCGGGGCCCGAACACGCCGCGCGTCTGAAGGAGTTCGACGACATCCTCGAACTGTCCTCCTTCTGGGACACCCGGGTGCGTCATCTCTCCCTGGGCCAGCGGGTGCGCTGCGACCTGGCCGCGGCGCTGCTGCACGACCCGCCGGTGGTCTTCCTCGACGAGCCGACCATCGGCATGGACGTGGTGGTCAAGGAGCAGGTCCGCGAGTTCCTGCGCCACCAGGTCGAACAGCGCGGCCGTACGGTCCTGTTGACGACGCACGACATGACGGAGGTCGAACGGCTCGCCGAGCGGGTCGTCCTCGTCAACCACGGGCGGCTGGTCCTGGACGGCACCCTCGACGAGATCCGCCGCAAGTACGGCTCGACCTGGCAGGTGCGGGCCACCCTCGCCGACGCGCACACCGACGTCGTACCGCCGCCGGGCATCGCGCTGCTGCGGCAGGAGGGCCCGCAGGTCGTGTTCGGTCCGGACGGACCCGACGCGCCCACCGTCCACCAGGCGCTCAAGGCGGTCATCGAGCGGTACGAGGTGACGGGCATCGCCATCGACGAGGCGGACCTGGAGGACGTGATGCGTGCCGCGTACGTCCACGCCGGTCCCGGCGCGGAAGGGGCCTGACGGTGGCCGTCCTGCACGCCTGGCGCGCCGCCCGCGTCACCCCGCTCGGCGAGCTGCACGCCCCGCCCCGGATGACGGCCGTGCTGGTCCGGCTGATCGTCCAGGTGGTACTGGTCGCCTCCCTGTGGAACGGCCTGTACGACCGCACGACGGTCTCCGCCGGGATGAGCCGCGACCAGGCCGTCACCTACGCCGTGCTGGCCGTACTCGCGTCCCGGCTGCGGGAGTTGGACCAGTACGCGGGCCGGGACACGGTCATCCAGCACATGCACTTCGGCACCATCGTCTACTGGTATCTGCGCCCGCTGTCGCCCGCCCGCTACCACGCCCTGCGCGCCCTCGGCGAGCAGGTCTACGGGGCCGCGTGGGCGCTCGCCGGATACGCGGTGTGCCTCGCCGCCGGGGTGGTCCAGCCGCCCGAATCGGCCGCCGTGGCCGGGGTGTTCGTGCTCAGCATGCTGCTCGGGCAGCTCGTGCTGTACCACGTCATGCTCCTGCTGGACCAGATGTGCTTCTGGACCGTGCGCAACAGCGCCGCCATGCTCATCCTGATCTTCGCGCAGAACCTGATGTCCGGGGTCTACGCCCCCCTGTGGTTCTTCCCCGCGTGGTTCCGCACCCTGAGCACCTTCCTGCCCTTCCAGGCGACGCTCAACGTACCGCTGTCGCTGTACGTCGGCCGCATCGAACTGTCCGACGCGCCGCTGCAGTTGGCGATCCAGGCCGGCTGGGTCGTGCTGCTCCACCTGTTCACCCGGTTCCTGTGGCGGCGGGCCGCCCGCCGGGTCATCTCCCAGGGAGGCTGAGGTCGATGAACGCCGTCAAGATCGCCTGGCGCGTCACGCGTCTCAACTTCCGCTCCCAGCTGGAGTACCGCACCGAGTTCCTGCTGATGGTCGCGATCGGCGCGATCTGGCAGGTGTCGGTGATCGTGTTCGCGACCGTGCTGCTGACCCGGTTCACCGGGATGGGCGGCTGGGACAGCTCCGACGTGCTGCTGATCCCGGCGACGCGGATGCTGGCGCACGGGCTGTTCGTCCTGGTCCTGGGCCGGATGCACGGCATCGGCCGGTTCATCCAGGAGGGGCAGATCGACGTCTATCTGCTGCGGCCCATGCCGGTCCACCGGCAGGTGCAGCTGCAGTACTTCCCCACCAACGCGATCGGTGACCTGACCGTGGCCACGGGACTGATGGCCGGCGCCCTGTCCCGCAGCCACCTCGACTGGAACGCCGGCCGCATCACGTATCTCATCGTCTGTCTCGTCGGCGGCATGCTGCTGGAGGCCGCCCTGTTCACCGCGGTGGCCAGCGCGTCCCTGCGCTTCCCCACCGCCGACTACTGGAGCCGCTGGCTGGAGGAGCTGCTGGGCACCTTCGGCAGCTACCCGCTCAACGTCCTGCCCAAGGCGGTGGGCGGCTTCCTCACCTTCGGCATCCCGCTGGCGTTCGTCGCCTACTTCCCGGCGGCCGTCCTCACCGGCCACGGCCACGACACGGGCGTCCCGTACTGGCTGGCGGCCGCCTCTCCCCTCATCGGCGTCCTCGCCTACCTCGCGTCCCGCCTCCTGTGGCGCTGGAGCCTGAACCACTACACGGGAGTCAACGGCTGAGGGCCCGCCTCAGGACGGGCGCCCCGACCGCCGTACCGGAGTGAACAACGCCACCGCGGCGATCACGACGCACAGGCCGCCCGCCACCAGCGCCACCGGGGCGGTGCCGTGCCGCTCGGCGGACCAGGTGAGGGCGGCCGCGCCGATCGGGGCGGCCGAGTAGTGCAGGGTCCAGAAGGCGGAGGTGACGCGGCCCAGCAGCGGCTCGGGGGTGACCTCCTGACGCAGGGACATGGAACAGGTGCCCGCGATGCCGACGCACGCCAGAAAGGTCGCGCTCAGGCCGGCCACCACGGCCATGTCCCGCGTCCACCCCAGGCCGGCGAACGCCGGCCCGCACACCGCCGTCGCCCCCGCCCAGGTCCACCCGAACCCGAACCGGCGGCGGATCCGGGCGACCAGCAGCGAGCCGGCGATCGTGCCGAGCGCACCGCACGCCATGACGGTGCCGACCGTGCCGTCGTCCTGGCCTAGGTCGTGCTTGACGTGGTAGATCACCAGGTCGGTGAGGCCGAGGGTGAGGAAACTGAAGCCGAAGAGGAGGGCGGTGAGGGAGCGCAGGACCGGGTGCCCGTAGAGGAAGGAGACTCCGGCCCGCAGGTCCCGCCACAGACCGGCCCGCCGCGCCGCCTGGTCCTCCGTGCCTGGACGGTCGTCCGCGGAACGCGGGCGGATGCGGACGAGGAGCAGACAGGCCGCCGAGACCCCGAAGCTGGCCGCGTCCACACCGACGGCGGAGGCGGGGCCGGCCCACGCGGCGACGAGCCCCGCGCACACCGGCCCGAGCACGCCCGCGGCGGCCGCCGTCGCGTTCAGCCGGCCGTTGGCCTCGGTCAGCCGCTCGGTGGCGACCAGACCGCGCACGACGGACACATATCCGACGGCGAAGAACGTCCCGACGGCCTCGCACAGCGGCAGGACGCCGTACAGCAGCCAGATCCGCGGACCGAACAGCCACACCAGCGGGATCGCGCCGTACAGCACCATCCGTACGAGGTCACAGCCGATCAGCAGCCGCCGCCGGTCGACCCGGTCCACCACGACCCCCGCGAACACCCCCGCCACCACCGACGCGGCCCCGCCCACCGCCGTCAGCAGCCCCATCCGGGCGAGCGAGCCGGTGGCCTGCAGGACGAGAAGCGGAAGGGCGATCAACGCGAAGGAGTCGCCGAGGACGGAGAGGGTCTGGGCGGTCCAGAAGACGGCGAAGTTCCTTTGGCGCCAGAGGGGTTGGAGGGACGGGGGCGATGACTGGGCGGTGATCTGTCCGGCCGATTCGCGCCCCGGGGTGGGCTGATGCGCCACGCAGCTTCTCCCCTTCCCGTGGACAGTGCTCTGTCACCCTGCCAAATCTCGCTCGCTCCAGGGGATCCAGGGCCACTAGGCTCATCCCTGGATGTTCCACCGCCGAGATCACCTACGGCATGCTCCACGCCTACTGCGCCCTGGAGGCCACCGGCACTTCGGCACTGGCCGAGGGAAGGACAGCAGGACGATGACTGAGCCGCACCACGACATACGCGGCAGCGGACCCGTGCTTCTGATCATCCCCGGTGGCGCCGGGCACCCCATGGGCCTCGATCCGCTGACCGACGCGCTCGCCGACCGGTTCACCGTCGTCACGTACGACCCCCTCGGCCTCGCCCATGGACGGCTCGGGGAGCCGGTGGAGGACCAGCGGGTCGAGGAGTGGAGCGAGGGAGCGCACCGGGTCCTCGAAGCGGTCCTGCCCGAGGGCGAGTCGGCGTACGTCCTCGGCACCAGCTCCGGCGGCATCGTGGCCCTCGACCTGCTCACCCGCCGTCCGGAACGGCTGCGGCACGTCGTAGCGCACGAGCCGCCGTGCGTGGGGGTACTGCCCGACGGTCTCCGGCATCAGGCCATGTTCCGGGCGGTGTACGACACTTACCGCGCGGCAGGCCTGCAGGCGGCGGCGACACGGCTGAACGCCGCGCTGACGGGACAGGAGCCGTCGCCGGATCCGGTCGACGGCCACCCCTTGTCCAGGGACGAGGAGTTGAGGAACCCGATGGCCCTCTTCCTCGCTCACGTCCTGCGACAGTTCACGTCCTACCCGCCGGACCTGGCCGCCCTCACCGACTCCCGCAGCCGTCTCACCCTCGCCGCCGGTTCCGACTCACGGGGTCAACTCCTCTTCCTCACGGCCGAGTTCCTCGCCAACCGCACCGGCAGCCGCTTCGTCGAGTTCCCCGGCGGTCACATCGGCGTCATCCAACACCCCGCCGCGTTCGCCGAACGGCTCGCCCAAACGCTGGCCCCGCTCGACGACCGAAGTGCGCCGCTGCCCGGTTAGCCCCTGTCACTCCCCGCCCGGCAGGGATCGTCCAGGGGCCTCATCCCGCCGGCCGAGGCCCCTGGACGACGACCCCGCTCCCCGCGTCGTCGAACAGGACCCGCGCCTCGGGTCCGTCGCTCCAGCGCACGGCCAACTCGCCTGCTCCGTAGGCCTTCACGGACACCGTTTCCTCCAACGGCACAGGATCCGCCTGCCCGGTGAGCCGCGCCAGGGCCACGAAGAGTGTGGCCTCGTCGTCGGTGATTCCGGTGAGCGTGTCCGACAGGCCGACTGCCGGGAGGAGTTCGGACCGCAGGGCTTCGCGTTCCGCCGTCCACCCTGTGACCCGGACCGGCGTCCCCGGTCCCGCACCTGTGACTCTGAACGCCCGCACCTCCACGGCCCCTCGCACCAGCACCACACTGGTGACCCGGGCGCCCGCGCCGGCGACATGCCGTGACGCCGCCCATCCGTCGCCCACGCCCAGCGGCTCGATCTCCGTCCGGCCCGGGTCGTCGCCGACGATCACGCTGTTGTCGTACGACGAGGAGGGTGCCGTCGCCGTCGAGTACGCGAGGCGCGTGTAGTACGGGTCGTAGCGGACGTCCTCGCTGCCGTGGTTGTGGAGGCGCACCAGGCCGTCCGAAGCGGTCGACTGCACAAGCCAGTTGGGCGGGGCGATGGGTGTCGTCGCGTCCGCGCGCTCGGCCGGTCCCGGTTCCTCCGTCGCCGTCCACACCGGGTGGTCGGGCGGCAGGAGGAGGCCGAGGAAGCCCTTGCCGGCCCAGTAGGGCGAGGCGGGGCCCGAATAGCCTTGCAGGACGGCCGGGTCGGGGCCGTGCCAGCCGAGGGTGAGGAGACCTCGGTCGTCCACGGCTCCCCGCTCCAGGAAGTACTTGAGGGCGCCCGAGGCGAGCCTGCGCGTCTCGCCGGGGGCGAGGGGCGTCCGGTCGGTCAGCGCGCCGAGCCACAGCGGTGCCGTGGTGGCGAAGCGGTAGGTCAGGGAACGGCCCTGGTGCATCGGCGCGCCGTCGCCGCCGAACAGACGGGCGTAGTCCTCCAGATGGCGCGAGAGCCTGCCGCCGTAGAGGTCGAGCAGGCGTTCGTCGTCGGCGAGCCACGCGTGCAGCACCGGATAGAGGTGCATCGCCCAGCCGTTGTAGTAGTCGAACTTGCGGCCGTCGCCGTCGGTGTACCAGCCGTCTCCGAGGTACCAGTCCTCGATGCGTTCCAGGCCGCGGTCGATCGCCTTGCGGGAGGCCGCCGTCTCGTGACCGACCTCGTCGAGGAATCCGCCCACCGTCACGGGAAACAGTTCCCAGTTGCACGGCCACGCCTCGGCGGTCAGCGCGTCGCCGAGCCAGGCCGCCGCCCGCTGTCGTACGCCGTCGTCCAGCCGGTCCCACAGCAGCGGGCGGGTCAGGCGCAGGGCGAGGGCGATGGAAGCGGCCTCGACCAGGGGCTGGCCGCGGTCCTCGATGCGGGGCCAGACGCCCGCGGTGCCGGCCGCGAGGCCCTCGGCGTAGCGCTGGAGGGCGCTCTCGTCGCGGCGGAAGGCCGCGAGGAGGAGCGTACGGGCGTACCCCTCGAGGCCGTCGGAGATCCGGCCCGACCAGCTCTGGCGGTCGCCGGGGAGGTGATAGAGCGCGCCGCCCTCGGCCGCGTACGGCTCGACGGCGGCGAGCAGGGCGTCGGCGACCTCCTCCCAGTGGGCTCGGGTGTAACCGGTGCGCGGGCTCAGGGTGACGTCGGCGGAGGGCAGGTGCATCGGCTCTCTCTCAGGGAATTGCGGAAACGACCCGGATCACGCCGTCCGGATCACCCGGAGGGGAGACCTGGGGCGCCCCGGTTCCGGTCGAGACGCCCCAGGCGTTCATCCCACCCGTACCAGGCCCTTCGGCACCAGGTGCTGGGCGAGAAGTCCGTCACGGACAAGACCCGCGTACACCGTCGCACCGTATGCGGAGGTGTGGGTGTTGTCCTTCTTCTCGTTGTAGAGGTAGATCGTTTTGGAGCCCTCGACACCCAGGGACTCCACCAGCGCCTTCGTCCTCGCGGTCAGATCGATCAACGGTACGTGCTCCGCGGCCGCCACCGACCGGATCACCGAAGGATGGTCCACACCGAGACCATTGACCAGCAGCGCTGTGTTGTTGTTCAAGGTGCCGTCCGCATTGAACCACTGCCGCACGATCGGCGTCACCAGGACCGGCTTTCCGCCCTTGTCCCGCACCCCGGCCACGAGGGTCTCCAGGTTGGCCCGGTAGGTCGCCTCGTCGGTCGTCTTGTCGTTGTGCGCCAGCTGGATCAGTACCAGGTCACCGGGGCGGATCAGGGGCCGCACCGTCCCCCACAGCTGCGGGTTCCCCAGGTACGTGACCGTACTCTCGCCGGAATCCGCGTAGTTGGCCACCGACACACCCTTGCGGAGGAACTGCGGGAGCTGCTGGCCCCAGCCGGAGTACGGGTCGGCGGGCTGGTCGCAGACCGTGGAGTCGCCGACGAGGAGGATCTGGCGGGTGTGCCGGGCCGCCGGGGTGACGCGGATGCCCGCCAGGGCGGGGGCCGAGCCGCGAAGGGCCAGGTCCAGTCCGGGAGTTCCGTCCGGGCCGGTCGGCTCGCCCTCCGGCGTACGGACGTTCACGGTGAAGCCGCGGGCCACGCGCTCGCCGGCCGCGGCGGGCGTCTCGGGGAGCAGGGAGCGGCGGGTCTCGCCGCTGATGCCGGTGCTGGACGCGGCCTCGCCGCCGAGCAGGACGGTCACGTCGTAGGTGCCGGGCGGCACGTCGAAGTGGCAGGCGGTAGCGGTGCAGTGGTCCAGGCCGAGGGACTTTGCCGCCTCGTGCGCCTGGGCGGGCGTGGCGGTCAGTCCGGCACCGAGGATCAGCGCCGCCAGCACGGTCGGCACGGTCGGCTTGAAACGTCTCATTCGCGAATCCCTCCGGGGAACGACCGGAACGACAGAGCCTGGCCGCTGGACCGTACCGCTACTGGCAAGCGCTTTCCAGTCCTTGGATCTATTTCACGAGACTGCCAACCCCCTTCAAGCGAAAGCCCTTTCGCGAAATCGATTCAACTGTCACCCTGCCAAGCACTCGCACCCCCACGGCTCATGAAGGAGGCACCCCCATGTCCGAAACCGCGAACAGACCGGTCGGCCGCCGCACCTTCGTCCTCGGCACCGCGGCCGCCGCGGGCACCGCCGCCCTCGCCGGTCCGCTGGCCGGCTCCGCGTCCGCCGCCGGCTTCGGCTGGAGCGACGACGGCTCCCACTACGTCGTCGACACCGGCGCGAGCCTCGTCTTCAAGGTCAGCAAGTCCAACGGCGACCTGACCTCGCTCGTCCACAAGGGCACGGAGTACCAGGGTTACGGCGGCAAGAACTCCCACATCGAATCCGGCCTCGGCACCTCGACGGTGACGATCGGTCAGTCCGGCTCGACCATCCTGGTCTCCGTCACCTACGGCACGCTCAAGCACTACTACGCGGCCCGCAGCGGCGAGAACAACGTCTACCTGTGGACCAACAAGGCCGACGACTCGGTTTCCGCGACCCGTTACATCGTGCGCGTCAAGGCCGGGATGTTCCTCAACGACGAACCCGACAGCTACACGTACACGACGACCACCGTCGAGGCCTCGGACGTCTTCGCCAAGTCCGACGGCCAGACCCGCTCCAAGCACTACTCCAAGCTGCGGGTCATCGACTACGACTACATCGGCTGGACGACGGGAAGCGTCGGCCTGTACATGGTCCGCTCCAATCACGAGAAGGCGTCCGGCGGCCCCTTCTACCGCTCGCTGCTGCGCCACCAGAGTGCCGACGGCGGCGGCCTCTACGAGATCCTCTACTACGGCGAGAACCAGACCGAGTCCCAGCGTTTCGGCCTCCAGGGCCCCTACGTCATCGCCTTCACCGACGGCGGCGCGCCCTCGTCGTCGCTCCACCACGCCAACATCAGCACGGCCTGGGCGGATTCGCTCGGCATCTCCGGGTACGTGCCCGCGAGCGGACGCGGAAAGGTCGCCGGCGTCGGGATCACCGGACGCGACACGGCGTACCCGTACACGGTCGGCCTCGCCAACTCGGCCGCGCAGTACTGGGGTTCGGCGCGCTCCTCCGACGGCTACTTCTCCCTTCCGGGTGTGCTGCCGGGGACGTACACGCTGACCGTCCACAAGGGCGAACTGGCCGTCCACAGCGGCTCGGTGTCGGTCACCGCGGGCGGCATGACCACGCTCAACACCATCGCCGTCCCGTCCTCGAACGACCCGAGCAACGCGAGCGCGATCTGGCGCATCGGCGACTGGAACGGCTCGCCGAGCGGGTTCAAGAACGCCGACCTGATGACGTACGCGCATCCGTCCGACGTCCGCGCCGCCCCCTGGACCGGCAACGTGGTGATCGGCAGCGGCAGTGAGACGTCCGCCTTCCCCTGCTATCTGTGGAAGGACGTCAACAGCGGCATCATCGTCTACTTCAGGCTGACCGCCGCCCAGGCCGCGGCGGCGCACACCCTGCGGATCGGGGTGACGACGGCCTATGCCAACGGCCGGCCACAGGTCGTCGTCAACGACACCTGGACCTCCGCCGTCCCCTCGCCGCCCGCGCAGCCGAGCACACGGTCGCTGACCGTGGGCTCCTACCGGGGCAACAACCACACGTTCACCTACAGCGTGCCGGCGTCCGCCTGGCTGACGGACACCAGCGCCTACAACACGCTGAGGATCTATGTGGCGAGCGGCTCGGGGTCGGCCTCCTATCTGAGCGCGGGCACGTCGATCGACGCGATCGATCTGCTGATCTGACGTCAGGTGCCGTGCGTCCACTGCTGGTTGGTGCCTCCGTTGCAGGAGTACGTGATGATCGCGGCGGAGTTGGCGGTGGACGCGCCGGACACGTCCAGGCACTCACCACTGGAGCGGGCCTTGACGTTCACGTAGGAGCCCGAGGTGACGACCGACCACTGCTGGGCGGTGGCGCCGGTGCAGTTCTCCTGGGTGACGCCGGAGGCGTTCTCCTGCAGGCACAGGGAGCTGCCGCGGCCCATCAGCTCGTAGTAACCGGTCCCGAGGTCCTTGAACCACCACTTCTGGTTGGTGCCGCCGTTGCAGGTGTACTGGCTGATCGCGACGCCCTGCCACAGGGACTGGTTCGCCACGTCCGCGCACTTGCCGCTGTGCCGGGCGACGAGCGTGTTGTACGTGGCGCTCGTCCCGCCGACCGTGCCGGCGGTGGTGTCGACGGTGACCTCGGGGTACCAGGACATGGACATCGAGGTGGAGGTGGGGAAGGTCAGCGGCAGCCAGACGTAGCGGGAGTCGTTGACCGTGCCGCCGAAGGAGTTGCCCCACCGGTCGCCCATGTAGAGGTACGAGGTGCCCGAGGTGCCGGTGACGGGGAGGACGTAGGCGGTCTGGGAGTTGTAGGCCGTGGAGTCGCCGACGTTGGTCCAGGAGGTCCAGGGGCCGGAGAGGCTGGTGGCGGTGGCGTACTGCTGCTGGTTGGCGCTCCAGCCGGTCGCGCCCGAGGTCAGCATGAAGTAGACGCCGCCCCGTTTGAACAGGGCCGGGGCCTCGCGGTGGCCGCCGGGCCAGGGGTTGGCGACCCGGTCGGCGATGGCCGTGTAGTCGGCGGTGAGCCGGTAGATGTGCAGGTCGTAGTTCTCGTTGGCCGCCGAGACCATGTAAGCGGTTCCGTCGGTGTCGACGAACGTCGTGATGTCACGGGACATGTACTGGCCGAGCGGCTGGAAGCTGCCCTGGTAGGTGTAGGTGCCGTCGACGGTGTCGGAGACGGCGACGGCGGCACGCGCCTCGCTGTAGTCGACGCCGTTCTCCTTGTGCATCCACATCACGAACGTGCCGGTGGAAGCGTTGTAGATGACCTTCGGGCGCTCGATGTAGGCGGTGCCCAGTTCGGCGGCGGAGGACTGGGTCAGGACGTGGTTCCTGAACTCCCAGTTCTTCAGGTCGGTGGAGCGGTAGGCGTCCACGTACCGGAAGGTGTTGTCGGCGTTGCGGTCCTCGCCGAACCAGTAGTAGTAGGAGCCGACCTTGATGACTCCGCCCCCGTGCGCGTGGACGGCGGCGCCCGAAGTGTCGGTGAACTGGGTGCCGTTGGTGATCGTCTGGGCGGCCGCCCGGGCGGGGCCGGCGGTGGCGAGAGCGCCGAACAGGCCCAGGCACAGGGCGAGCAGGACCGCGTACGCACGTCTCATCTCACGCACTCTCCTTCACGGAGTCGGCCGCCGTGTCGGCCACGGGGATGCCGAAGTGGGGGGTGCCGTCCGGGTTCCAGCCGAGCCGCTGGATCCGGGTGTGGCGGTTGGGGTCGTTCAGGGGGTCGCCGGTGATCTCCTTGTACTGGCGCGCGTGGTAGACGAGCACGTCGCTGTGGCCGTCCTCGGCGACGGTGAAGCAGTTGTGGCCGGGGCCGTACTGCTTCGTCGTGTCGTTGCTGGTGAAGACCGGGACCGGGGACTTGGACCAGTTCGCGGGGTCCATGAGGTCGGCGTGCGCGTCGGCCGTCAGCAGGCCCATGCAGTAGTGGTGGTCGGTGGCGGACGCCGAGTAGGACAGGAAGAGCCGGCCGTTGCGGGCGAGGACGGCCGGGCCCTCGTTGACCTTGTAGCCGACGCACTCCCAGTCGAACTCCGGTGTGGACAACCTGACTTGGGGCCCTGTCAGGGTCCAGGGGTTGGCCATCCGGGACAGCCACAGGGCGGTGTTGTTGTCCATGCCGGGCTCGTGCTGGGCCCAGACGAGATAGCGCGTCCCGCGGTGGCTGAAGGTGGTGGCGTCGAGGGAGAAGGTCTCCCAGGCCGTTCTCACCTGCCCCTTCTCCACCCAGGTTCCCTTGAACGGATCGGGATCGGCGTTCTCCAGGACCCAGATGCGGATGTCCCAGACGCTCTCGGCGGGCGCGGAGGCGAAGTAGACGTACCACTTGCCGCCGATGCGGTGGATCTCCGGCGCCCAGATGTGCGCGCCCATCGCACCGGTGGCGTGCCTGGTCCAGATGACCGACTCGGCGGCCGTCGGGAGCCCGTCGAGGGTGCGGGAACGGCGCAGGACGATCCGGTCGTACTCGGGGACCGTCGCCGTGAAGTAGTAGGAGCCGTCGGCGTGGCGGTGGATGTACGGGTCTGCGCGCTGCCGGACGAGCGGGTTCACGAACGGGGCGGCCTTCCCGTTCGGCGCGGCGGTGGCCGGGGTGGGGGTTGCCGCGAGGGCGCCCGCGGCCAGGGCGGCTCCCTTCAGCATCAGTCGGCGGGTGGGGGGATGGGGGCCTGCGGGCAGGTCGTCATCGCGGCTCATACGGCTTGCCTCTCGGGGTGTTCGAGATGTCAAACAACATCTGTCATGACGAACGCCGAAAAGGTAAGGGTGTGGAACGGGGAGGTCAACGGGTCTGACGCGACGGACAGGAAGCGCTTTCAACACGGCCCGCCGGAGCGCACGATTTTCCGTTATCGCCGCCCCGTCCCGGGCGTCTCCACTCGTGTGCACAGCCATACCCACAAGACAGCCGCCGTCGGAGCGCTGGTGGCGATCGCCGCCCTGCTCTCCACGGCGGCCCCCGCCTCGGCCGCCGGAACCCGTGATGTCACCGCCGACGTCCTCGCCGACCGGGACGTCACCCTCACCGGCGACACGGTGGTCACCGTCCCGTCCGGTGCGACGACGTACGACGGTGTGTTCCGCGGCGAGGGCACGCTCACCGTGCGCGGCGGCGGGACGCTGGTCCTCACCGGGGACAGCGACTTCTCACTCCCCCGGTCACGGCAACGGCAGGTCGTGCGGACCCAGGGCGGCAACCACCCGTACACGACGGTCTGCACCCCCGACCCGCCGGCGATCACCGTGGAGCGCGGGGCGACCCTGCAGTACGGCACGGGCGGGGGAACCGGTCTGATCGGTCACTTCCCGTACAACACGCCCGGCTATCAGCTCAACCAGCTCAACGTCCGGGTGGACGGCACCCTACGGCTGTCGCTGACGCGGACCTTCACCATCGGCACGATCAGCGGCTCGGGCCTGGTCACCCAGCCCCGGAACATGTGGGGCACGCTCGACCTCGCCGGGACCAACCCCTTCTCCGGGGTCATCGACAACGGCACCGGGATGGCGGTCGGCCGCCCCGAGTACCCGGTCGCCCTGCCCAACGCGCACGCCATCCTCAACCAGGGGTCCTGCGGCCGTTGAAGGTGGGCGGGGACGTCCGGCTCGCCGGGGACCTGGATGTTGCGGCAGCCGGGTCCGCTCCCGCCCGGGAGATCACGGTGCTGGAGAACACGGGGAAGTCGAAGACCGTCGGCACGTTCGCAGGCCTGAAGGAAGGGGCACGGCTCGAACTCGCCGACACGACGTATCGGATCAGCTACCGGGGCGGCGACGGCAACGATGTCGTCCTGTCCGCCGTGAACTCCGCCGGGCATGCGCCCGCGGTCCGCTCGGAGTGGACACAATCGGCTGTGGGTTCCGGTTCCGCCTCGACTACCGTCAAGGGCATGACCAGCGACACCACCCTCGCCGCGGCCCTCGCCGCCGGCCCCGTCGTGCTCGACGGCGGCATGTCCAACCAGCTCGAGTCCGCCGGGCACGACCTGAGCGACGAGCTGTGGTCGGCCCGGCTGCTCGCGGAGCGGCCCGAGGCCATCACCGAGGCACATCTCGCCTACTTCGAGGCCGGCGCGGACGTGGTCATCACCTCCAGCTACCAGGCCACCTTCGAGGGCTTCGCCAAGCGCGGCATCGACCAGCAACGAGCGGCCGAACTCATCGCGCTGAGCGTGGAGTTGGCGCGCGAGGCGGCCCGGCAGGCACAGGCGAAGGGGGTGACGCGGCCGCTGTGGGTCGCCGCCTCCGTGGGACCGTACGGGGCGATGCTGGCGGACGGTTCCGAGTACCGGGGGCGGTACGGGCTGAGCGTGGCCGAGCTGGAGGCCTTCCACCGGCCCCGGCTGGAGGTGCTCGCCGGGGCCCGCCCCGATGTGCTCGCGCTGGAAACGGTTCCGGACGCGGACGAGGCGCGGGCGCTGGTACGGGCGGTACGGGGGCTGGGGGTGCCGGCCTGGCTGTCGTACACCGTGGACGGCGACCGAACCCGCGCCGGGCAGCCGTTGGAGGAGGCGTTCGCCCTGGCGGCCGAGGCGGAGGAGATCGTCGCGGTGGGGGTGAACTGCTGCGCACCCGGCGACGTCGACGGCGCGATCGAGATCGCCGCCCGGGTCACCGGCAAGCCCGTCGTCGTCTATCCCAACAGCGGGGAGGCGTGGGATGCCGAGGCCCGGTCGTGGACGGGGCGGTCGTCCTTCACGCCGGAGGAGGTCGCGGGGTGGCGGGCGTCCGGGGCACGGCTGATCGGCGGGTGCTGCCGGGTGGGGCCGGAGGCCATCGCCGGGATCGCCGGGGCGTTGAGCGGCGCCGGGGCCTGAGCCAGGGGCGCCTGCGCGGGCGCCGGGCGCCGGCGACGTCTGCGTCGGATGCGGCGCCGCAGCGCCATAGCGTCCTACCGCCGAAGCGCGGCGGTGCCGTAGCACACCCCACCGCCGTAGCGCCGGCGGCGTGACGAAAACGGTCGCGGCGCCCCCGCACCAGGCCGAAGCGTCAGTGTCGTCGTGAGGCGGCCGAGCGGCGCAGGCGGCGGACCGCCGAGCGCAGTTCCACGGTGCGCAGGGGCGCGCCGTCGGACGCGCCCGCGGTCACGGGCTCCGGGGGCGGGGGCTCGGCGGCCGCCCACAGGGCCAGCTCGGCGTCGCGCGGGCCGAGGGCGGTGCGCGGCTCGCCCGCGTCGAAGATCCGTACCGGATGGGTGGCGTCCCAGCGCTGCCAGCCCGGGTCGCCGTCCGTGGCGAAGCGCACCCACGCGCCGTGCATCGCGTCGGCCAGCTCCTGCGGCGCGCCCTCGCCCGCCAGCTTGCGCGATTCGGGCACGTCGCCGCTGTCGAAGACGAAGCCGAGCTCCAGCGCGTGGCAGGAACCGAGGCCGGGGAGGTTGGAGGGCCAGGCGAACTCGTAGACGTACGACGCCTCGGGGCGGGCGTCGGCCAGGTGGTGCATCGGGATGCGCAGCAGGTGGTCGGTGACCATCTGGCCGACTGTCTCGGCGGTGCCGGCCTCCGGGTGGAGGGCGCGGTAACCGCGGGGCACCTCGGTGCCGCAGTGGCAGCGGGCCATCGCGCCGGCGAGGGCGACGGCGCCGAGCCGGTCGACGCGTTCCAGCAGGCCTCCGGGGACGAGCCAGAGGCGGTACTCCTCGCTGGTCCAGCCCAGCATCAGGTCGACGCCTCGTGCCGCGCCGCCGTCGACGAGCGCCTCCAGGGGGTCGCACGGTACGAGGTCGCCGTCGACGACGATGCCGAAGGAGGGGCCGCCGAGCACCGGACTGCTCAGTTTGCCGACCTCGGCCTGGGTGCGCAGCAACAGGTCACGGTCGACCTCGGCGAAGGCGGCGGCGGTGGCGGGGATCTTCAGCCGGGTGGCCACGCGGCGCACCATCCGCCGTACCTTGTCCCGCTCGAACGCCTCCGGCGGCCCGCTCTGCAGGACCGCCCGGCGTACCAGGCCCTGCGCCTGCGGGGCGGCGAGAAGGGCGCCGATGCTGATCGCCCCCGCGGACTGCCCGGCCAGGGTGATGCGGTCGGGGTCGCCGCCGAACGCCGCGATCGACTCGTGCACCCACCTGAGGGCGGCGAGCTGGTCGCGCAGGCCGGGGTTGGCAGGGGTGTCCGGGAACAAGCCGTAGCCCTCGACTCCCAGTCGGTAGTTCACCGAGACGAGGACAACTCCGTCGCGTGCGAAGGTACGGCCGTCGTAGACCGGGACGGCGGAGGAACCCCTGGTCAGGGCGCCGCCGTGCAGCCACACCAGCACCGGGAGCCGGGCGCCCGGGCCCGGCTCGGGGGTCCACACGTTGAGGTTGAGGCAGTCGTCGCCCGGCACGACGGGGTCGGACAGGTACTTCTCGAAGGCCTCGGAATACGGCGGTTTCGGCGGGGTGGGCCCGAACGCGCCGGCGTCCCGCACCCCGTCCCACGGCTCGGGAGGGACGGGTGGCCGGAACCGGTGCGGGCCGAAGGGCGGCGCGGCGTAGGGGATGCCGCGGAACACCGCGATCCCGTGCTCGTACCGGCCGCGGACCGCTCCGTAGGGAGTGCTGACCACGGGATGTTCCTGGACTGCTGCCGTCATGTGCCCACCAGCCTCCTCACCGTGCTACTGCACCGGTAACAACAGAGCACCACAGATTGCGGTGATATTCCGGCGCAGAGCGCTGTTCGGCGGTTGCTCGGCAACGCCACAGAAGCCGCCGTTACGTTCGAAGTTTCGAAAGCCCGGGGCCGTAGAGACCTTGCGAAGTCCCGCCTCTTCCCGTGCTCACCCGGCGAACCTAGGGTGGGAAGCGCTTACTGCTTTCGTGTTGGTCGAAACTTTCCATGGCCCTCGGGCGGGCCGGAGAGGTGGTCCCCGATGGTCCGTACCGGGAGTGCGAGCGTGGCCGTCGGCCCGACGCTGGCCGTGGTGGCCCGCGAGGCGGGGGTGTCCGTGCCGACGGCTTCCAAGGTGGTCAACGGCCGGGAGGACGTGGCGCCGGAGACACGCCGCCGGGTGACCGAGGCGCTGGACCGGCTCGGCTATGTCCGCAGACCCCGTTTCGACGCGGCGAAGGTACCGGGCCTGGTCGACCTGGTCGTGCACACGCTGGACAGTTCCTCGTCGGGCGCGGTACTGCACGGCGTGGAGGCCGCGGCGCACGACGCCGGGCTGGAGGTCGTGGTCTCGGCGGGGCTCACCCGCACGAGGAGCGGGCGCCCGGAGCGGGGCTGGCTGGACAAGCTCGTCGCGCGCGGCTCGTCCGGGGTGCTGTTCAATCTGACCGAACTGACGCCGTCCCAGTACGCCTGGCTGGACCAGCACCGCATCCCGTACGTGCTGATCGACCCGGTGCTCGAACCGCCCGCGGGTGTGGTGTCGGTGGGCGCGGCGAACTGGCAGGGCGGGGTGACGGCGACCGAACACCTGCTCTCCCTCGGACATGAGCGGATCGGCGTGATCGCCGGCCGGCACCGCAGGATGTGCGGCAGCGCGCGGGTGGCCGGCTACCGCTCCGCGCTCGCGTCGGCCGGGGTGCGCCACCGTCCCGAGTACGTCCGGCACGCCGGTTTCGACGAGGCGCTCGCGCACCGGCGCATGCTCGACCTGCTCGACCTGCGCGAGCCGCCGACGGCGGTGTTCGTCTGCTCGGACCGCATGGCGCTGGGTGTGTACGGGGCGCTCGCCGAGCGCGGTCTGCGGGTGCCGGACGACATCAGCGTGGTCGGCTTCGACGATCTCCCCGAGTCCCGGTGGGCCAGTCCCGCCCTCACCACCGTCCGCCAGCCGCTGGCGGAGATGGCGGCGACGGCCCTGCACCTGCTGGTCCGCATGATGGAGGGCGACCGCCCGGAGAGCACGCGCACGGAACTGTCGACACGGCTGGTGGAACGGGCCAGTACGGCGGGGCCGCGCGGGTGAGGGAGCGGCGCGGGGGGGATGGTGGTATGTCACATAGCACTGGGACCTAACTGTCAGCGGCATGTCTCATGTCAGCGGCATGCCACATCCCACTGTTCCGCCCGCCCGGTGCTATGTGACATAGCACTGCCCCTCGAGCGAGAGACGCACGTCACACTCCCCGCTGTCACACCAAGCCTCCCCACCCCGTCAACGAGGTGTAACCACCGAAACGGCAGAGGGAGTTCATCATGGAAGCTCGCTTGAACCTGCAGAGCATGTTCAGCGACCCGGTCGCCGGCAAGGTCCTCAGGAGTCTCAACGCGGCAGGCAAGGCGCTGTCGGAGTCGACGCTGCCGGCCGCGACCCAGGAGCTGGTCAAGCTGCGCGCCAGCCAGATCAACGGCTGCGCGTTCTGCACCGACATGCACTCCAAGGACGCGGCCGCGGCGGGTGAGACCGCGCAGCGCCTCCACCTGGTGGCGGCCTGGCGGGAGGCGAAGGTCTTCACCGAGGCCGAGCGCGCCGCCCTGGAACTCGTGGAGCAGGGCACCCGGATCGCGGACGCGGCGGGCGGGGTCACGGACGAGGCCTGGGCGAACGCCGCCAAGCACTACGACGAGGACCAGCTGGCCGCCCTGGTGTCGGTCATCGCCCTCATCAACGCCTACAACCGGCTGAACGTCATCGTCCAGCAGCCGGCCGGCGACTACGAGCCCGGCATGTTCGGCTGACGCGCGCCGGCGGCTCGCGGGGGCCGCCGGCGTTGCCAGGCCCGCCGCGCCGCCCACTCGATGCCGCCCAGCAGATGGGCGCGGAAACCGGTGTCGTCGTACGCCTCCGCGGCATGCCCCAGCGCCGTGTAGAAGACCCGCCCGGCGCCCTGCTCACGGCACCAGACCAGCGGGTGGTCGTCGCCCATGCCGCCGCCGTGGTACGCCGACTCGTCGGCGCGGACGAGGATGCGTGCCGAACCGCGGGGATTGGCGCGGAAGTCGTACCACTCGTCCGTGAACTCCCATACGGCGGGCAGGTGTCGGGTCGCTGGATGGTCGCGGTCCTCGACCACGGCCTTTCCCGGCTGATACTCCGGGTGCCGGTCGAACCGGGCGCCCAACAGTTCGCCGTAGTAGGGCCATTCGTACTCCGTGCAGGCCGCGGCGTGCACCCCGACGAAACCGCCGCCCGACTCCACGTACCCCGAGAGTCGCTCCCGTCCCGCCGGGGTGAGCACGTCACCGCTGGTGGAGAGGAAGACGACGGCCGCGTCGACATCGTTCCTCGTCGGCAGGCGCATCGACGGCTCCCGCGTTGGCGAACCCTCAGGAACACACCGGCGGTCCGCGGACCGCCGCGCGGATCGACGCGCAATTCTCCTGCAGAACCGGTGAACCCGCGCAACAAAGCGACTAGTTGGGCCGTTTCGTCCTCAGGCCGGGACCCGCCCCCGCGACAATGCGTGCATGAATGACGACTGGCGGCAACAGATCGACGCGCTCCACGAGGAACTGGTCCGTCGTGACGACCCCGCGGCCTGGGTGCGGGAGCACGACGCGATGGAGGCCTCGCTGCGGTATCCGCACTTCGCCCTGCGCGGACCGGTGTTCGGGGTGGCGGTGCGGGATCCGGCGGCCGGACCCGAGTGGCGGGTGCTGAAGCCGGTGGTGGACGGGATGCCGCAGGTGGCGCGGGACGGGCTGCAGTCGTATCTCTTCTTCCGCGCCAAGGACGAAACCGACGACCGCGTCGAGCGCCGTGAACTGCTGGCCGCGGTCGACGTGTTGACGCGGGAGTCGGTGAACGAGATCGAGGTGTGCGGGGTGCGCTACCGCGTGGTGCGCGGGGACGAGTTCACCCGGGCCGGTGACGAGGGGCTGGAACCGCCGCGGCCCACCGACCGCGAGCCGCTGGTGCGGTCCTGGGGGCGTGAGGGGCGGGACACCTCGTCGCGGGAGGTCGGGTTCGTGCTCGACCCGGAGCGCGCCGACGGCCCGGCCGCCGGTGCGCTGCGGCTGGGGCTGCGGAACTTCGTCTACGTCGGCGACCGCTTCCCCGGCGAGGTGATCACGGACTCCGAGCGGTCCGTGACCACCCACCCCGACCTGGTGCTGCTGCCCACGGGCTTCGGTGTGGTCGAGCGGGACGCCGACGGCGGCTGGCAGCCGCGCGGCACGCTCGTGACCACCCCGCACGCCGCCCGGCGGATGCTCTACGACGGCATGGCCGAGACCTGGGCGCTGCTGTTCGGGTTCGACGAGGCCAAGAAGGCCCGTTACGCCGAGGCGGCCGAGGAGTTCCGGGCCCTCGGCCGCGCCGACGAGTTCCTCGTCGACGACCGGCTGTTCAGGATCTGCCGCATCGAGCGCCTGATGCGGATGGGACCGGACGGCCCGGAGCCGCCGCGCCCTTCGGATGTGGACGAGTACGGCCCCATGAAGATGCATCCGTCGATGGACGAGAACGGCAACCTCACCTACGACGACTGATCAACAGCCTTCGCAGGGAACGCTGTTGTCGGGTGCTCCGTCGCCGTTCGGCGGCAGGTCGCCACGTCTGACCGGCTCCGAGGTGGTCGCGCCGGGTGCGGGGGCGGGCGGCAGCAGACCGTCGAGTTCGGCGGCGGTGGGCCGGTGGACGGCGAGGGCGGCCTCGCGCAGGGTGTCGCGCGGTACGCCGGAGCCGCTGAGCAGGATGGTGTAGCCCTGCTTCGGCACCGCGTAGCCGTGCCAGGACCCGGCGGTGCGGTACCAGTCGTCCCCGTCGCGCGTGCACTTCGTGCGGCCCGCGGACGCGTCACTGCCGCCGACCGGCTGCTCGGCACAGGTGCCGGAGGTGAACGTGATCCGGTCGACGCGGAGTTCGAACTGGGTGCCGGTCCGCTGCGACCAGTAGGCGGCGGAGAAGCCGTCGTCGCCGGACACGCCCACGGACTGCTGGGCGAGGGTGTAGCCGGGGGACTCGGTGACGTAGACGAGTTCCGGGGCGATGCCCAACGCCTTTGCGCGCGAGGCGAGTTCGGCCGGGTCGGCGGCCGCGGTCGAGGTGCCGCCGCCGGGTCCGGTGCCGGCCGACGCCTTCTCGGTGCCGCAGCCGGTCAGCAGCAGCGCGGGCAACAACAGCAGCGGCGGCAGGACGCGCACGGTGCGCCAGGCTCGGATCATGCCCCCATCCTGCCGCACAGGTGTTCCACAGCGGAGCCGGTGCTGCGTAGTGTCGGCTGCGATGAACGCCATCCCCGCACATCTGGACCACCTCGTCCTCGCGACCCCCGATCTGGCGGCGACCGTCGCCGACTTCACCGAGCGCACCGGTGTGGAGCCCGCTCCCGGCGGTGCGCACGTCGGGCGGGGCACCCGCAACCACCTCGTGTCGTTGGGTGGTTCGCGCTATCTGGAGATCATCGGCCCGGATCCCGAGCAGATGCGGCCGGACGGCCCCCGCCCGTTCGCGGTCGACGAGCTGGCCTCGGCCCGGACGGTGACCTGGGCCATCAGCCCGCCCGACCTGGACGCGGCGGTGGCCGCGGCCCGGGCCCGGGGCTACGACCCCGGTGACATCCGCCCGATGAGCCGTCGCCGCCCCGACGGCACCCTTTTGCGGTGGCGCCTGACCGACGGCGACACCCAGCACCCCTCAGGCCTGGTGCCGTTCCTGATCGACTGGGGGTCGTCCGTCCACCCGACCGCCACGGACCTGCCCACCGCTCCCCTGCTGGAGCTGTCCGCCAGCGCCCCCGACCCGGACGAGATCCGCCCGCTGCTCTCCGCTCTCAACACCGAACTCCCGCTTATCCAGGGCCCGTTGGGCATCACCTTCACGGTGGACACACCCCTCGGCCCGGTCACGTTCGCGTGAGCCGTGAGCCGTGAGCCGCCCCCCACGGTGTCCGATTCCTTCAAGACCGTCGGCGCCCCCGCTGCCTACGGTGACCCCATGACTCCACATTTCGCCGTGATCGGCGTGGTCGCCTCCGACATGGCGGCCTCGCTCGCCTTCTACCGTCGCCTCGGCCTCGTCTTCCCGGAGGGTGCCGAGGAGCAGCCCCATGTCGAGGCCGGGCTGCCCGGTGGGCTGACCCTCGCCCTGGACACCGAGGAGACCATCCGCTCCTTCCACGCCGGATGGCGGCCGCCCAGCGGCGGCGGCCGGATCTCGCTCGCCTTCCGGTGCGGGTCACCGGCCGAGGTGGACGCTCTGTACGAGGACCTCGTCGGCGCGGGTCACCACGGCGAACTCAAGCCGTGGGACGCGTTCTGGGGCATGCGGTACGCGGTCGTCCACGACCCGGACGGCAACGGCGTCGACCTGTTCGCCCGGCTACCCCAGTAGCTCACCGAGCGGCAGTCCCGCCAACTCCCGTACGTCCCGCGCCAGATGGGCCTGGTCCGCGAACCCGGCGAGTGCGGCCGTCTCCGCGAACGGCACGCCTCGCCGGGCGAGCTTCAGGGCCCGCTGCAGGCGCAGCACCCGCCCGAGGGTCTTGGGTCCGTATCCGAAGGCGGTCAGCGCCCGTCGATGCAACTGCCGTGCGCCGAAGCCGAGTTCATCGGCGACGGCGGCTACGGGCCGTCCCGCGTCGAGGGCGATGACGAGGTGCCGTAGCAGCGGATCGGGCGGTTCTTTGTCCGCCGCCATGCTCCGGGCGAGTTTTTCGAGACCGTTTTCGGGGTCATCGGCCGCATTAACCAGGTCGGTGAGCCGACGAACCTCGGAAAGGGGGCGCAGATCGGCGAGTTCAACGCGCCGGTCGCGCAATTCATGCGCGGGTACGCCGAGTAGAGCGGGTGCGGTGCCGGGGTAGAAACGGATTCCCGACCATATTCCGGCGGAACCCTCGGTGACATAGGCGCGGGTATCGGCTCCCGCGACCCATATCCGTCCCTCGTGCCAGAGCAGATCCATACATCCGTCGGGCAGCACGCGTCCCACGCCGGCCTCGGACGGGGTATTCGTCCAGAGAACCGCCCCACTGAACGAAGACGACCTCTCCCGGTACATGGGGATCAGCCTACGCGCTCGCGATCCGCGCCTCTAACCTCGTGCTTTCATGAAGCGGGCTGTCCAGCAGGTGATCAGCTCAGTTGAAAGTGCCCCTGACCAGCAAGAATGGGGATTGTCGAGGTCCTTGTTCCCGCTGAAACCAGAGGCACTTTCCAGGTGAAGCAGCCTATAGGTTCCTATCCCCGTGTGCGTGTCCAGGGTGACGGCCGTCAGGTCGTCTCTCAGGCTGGCTCGGTCCTGCTGGTCGAAACGGTCCGCAAGACCGGTCTCGACCGGGCGTTGTCCGCAGCGCTCGCTCCGTGGCGCAAACCGCGGGCCGTCCACGACCCCGGCAAGATCCTCCTGGACCTCGCGCTGGCGGTCGCACTCGGCGGGGACTGTCTCGCCGACATCGCGATGCTGCGGGCCGAGCCGGCCGTGTTCGGTCCGGTCGCCTCCGACCCGACGGTCTCACGCCTGGTCGACACCCTTGCCGCCTCGGGTGAGAAGGCACTGGTCGCCATCCGCAAAGCCCGGTCCGAAGTCCGTTCCCGCGTCTGGGCGTTGGCCCGCGACCGGGCTCCGGACGCCGGTGGGCAGGTGACCGTGGATCTGGACGGAGTGCTGGTCATCGCCCACTCGGACAAGCAGGACGCCGCCCCGACCTGGAAGAAGACCTACGGCCACCACCCCCTGATGGGCTTCGTCGACCACGGCCCCGGTGGCACTGGTGAACCTGTCGCCTCCCTTCTACGGCCGGGCAACGCGGGCTCGAACACCGCCACCGACCACATCACCGCCGCACAACTCGCCCTCGCCCAGCTGCCCAAGAAGTACCGGCGCGGCCGGCAGACCTTGATCCGCTGCGACTCCGGCGGCGGCACCCACGAGTTCGTCGCCTGGCTCGCCCAGCGCGGCCGCTGGCTGTCCTACTCGGTCGGCATGATGATCACCGAGGCCATCCACCAGCATGTGCTGAAGATCCCGGCGTCGGCCTGGACGCCGGCAGTCGAGACGGGCGGCGAGGTCCGCGACGGGGCCTGGGTCGCCGAACTCACCGGCGACATCCTTGAGGGCTGGCCGAAGGGCATGCGGCTGATCGTCCGGAAGGAACGGCCGCATCCCGGCGCCCAGTTGAGGATCACGGATGCGGACGGCATGCGGATCACCTGCTTCGCCACCAACACCGCCGGTCGTCCCATCGCCGAACTCGAGTTCCGCCACCGGCTGCGAGCCCGGGCCGAGGACCGCATCCGAGCTGCCCGCGCGACGGGCTTGCGGAACCTTCCCCTGCACGACACCGCGCAGAACAGGGTGTGGCTGGAGACCGTCCAGCTCGCTCTCGACCTGCTGGCCTGGATGCCCATGCTCGCCCTGACCGGCAGGGCCCGACGCTGGGAACCCCGCCGTCTCCGGTTCCGCCTGTTCTCCGCGGCCGCCCAGCTCGTCACCACCGGCCGGCGCCGCATCCTCCGCCTCGCGGCCCACTGGCCCTGGGCCGGCAAGATCACAGAAGCCCTCGCACGACTCGCACTCCTACCGAGCCCCGGCTGACCAGCAGCCTTCCCTGTCCTGCGAGCAGCGTTACCCCACCCGAAGCAGTGGAACCCGGCGCCCACCCGACGCGACACTCGGGCTGTCGTCCTGCCCGACATCAGTCACCGAAAGCAAAACGGTCCACCGACTCCGTCGGCGGACCGCCATGCAAGATCGAGGCTAAGGGGAAACCCGCTGCCGGAACTCCGCCGGGCTCACCCCGTAAACCCTCTTGAACGCGCTGGACAGGGCGAACGCGCTGCCGTAGCCCACCCGCCGGGCGATCGCCTCCAGCGTTCCGTCGCCGTCGCGCAGCGCGTCCGCCGCCAGGGCGAGCCGCCACCCCGTGAGGTAGGCCATCACCGGCTCCCCCACCAGCTCGCCGAACCGCCGGGCGAGCCCCGCCCGTGACACCCCGGCCTTCGCCGCCAGCGAGGCCACTGTCCACGGATGGGCGGGATCGTCCTGCACGAGTCGCAGCACCCGCCCGACCACCGGGTCCGCCAGTGCCCGGTACCAGGCGGGGGCCTGGGCGTCCGGCCGGGAGAACCACGCGCGGAGCGCGGCGATGACCAGCAGGTCGAGCAGGCGGTCCAGGACCACCTCCTGCCCCGGCTCGTCCCGTACGACCTCCTGCATCAGCAGTGGCGTCAGCGGGCACTCCCACACGTCGGCGGTGAGCGAGAGCAGCGGCGGCAGTGCGGCCAGCAGCCGCCCGCTGATCTCGCCGCGCATCAGATACGTCCCGATCAGCATCACCGCCGCCCCGTCGGGACGGTCGCCCCAGGTGCGCACGCCCAGGTCCATGGAGCCGTTCAGCGGCCGCCCGTCGGGGTAGAAGCACTCGGCGCCCGGCAGGATCAGCGCCTGCGGCTCCGTGGCGGGGTCGTCGCCGCAGGTGTACGGGTCCGGTCCGCGGGCGATGGCGAGGTCGCCCGCCCGCAGCCGCAGGGGATTGCCTTCCTCGGGTGTGATCCAGGCGTCGCCGCGGACCATCAGCATCACCGTGAGCGGAGCGCGGTCCTCGACACGAACGGCCCACGGCGGGTCGAAACAGGCACGGATCATGAAGGCGCCACGCGCGCGTGGGCCTTCCAGCAGGCCGGCGAGAGCGTCCATGCGGTCAGCGTAGACGCGGGCACATGGGAATGAGCCGTTCAGCGATGGTCGCTCGTCGGGCGGGGCAGTTCACTGGCTGCCATGACACAGAACTCGCGGAACACGACGGTTGTGGTGACCGGTGCCGCCGGTCGTACGGGACGGCGCGTGGCCGAGGCCGCGCTGGCCGCGGGGCTGACCGTGCGGGCGGCCTCACGGGCGCAGGGGTTCGACTGGACGGAGCGGTCGACGTGGGCGGACACGCTGCGGGGCGCGGACGCGGCGTATCTCGTCTGCCCGGCCGACGTCGGTTCGCCCGAGGCGGCGCGGAACGTCGGGCTGTTCGCGCACGAGGCGGTCGGGCTCGGTGTGCGCAGGCTGGTGCTGCTGTCGGCGCGGGGCGAGGAGCGGGCCCGGCCCACCGAGGAGGCGCTGCGGGAGTCGGGGGCGGACTGGACGGTCGTACGGGCCGCGTGGTTCGCGCAGAACTTCAGCGAGGGGCCGCCGGCCGAGGAGCTGCGGCAGAGCGGGGAGCTGGTCTTTCCGGGGGGTGAGGTGCGCGAGCCGTTCGTGGACGTGCGCGATGTCGCGGAGGTGGTGGTGGCGGCGCTGACGGCGGGTGAGCGGTACGTGGGGCAGGCCCTGGCCGTTTCCGGGCCGCGGCTGCTGACCTTCGGGGAGGCGGTCGCGGAGGTCGCGCGGGCGGCGGGGCGCGAGCTGTCGTACCGGGCGGTGCCGGCGCGGGATTACGGCGCGCGTCTGGCCGGGTTCGGGGTGCCGCCGGAGGAGGTCGAGTTCCTGGTCGAACTGTTCGAGTCGCTGCTGGACGGGCGGAACTCGTATCTGTCGGACGGGGTCCAGCGGGTGCTGGGGCGCGAGCCGCGCGACTTCGCGGACTTCGCCGGGGAGGCAGCGGCGGCGGGCACCTGGAAGGTGTGAGCGCTCAGGACCCTTCGGGCTTGTGCGGCGGGTGGGTGCTCTTGACGTGGGTGCGCAGACGTGAGGTGACGTCCTCGGGCGGCAGGAACCGCGACCAGCGCTCGGGGAACTCCGAGGGCATGTCGGGGTCGTCGGGGTCGCTCTCCAGGCCCGCGGCCGTACGGGCCACGTGCTCGGCCAGCTGTGCCTCGCGCAGGCGTTCGTTGGCGGCGCGGGCCGCGGCCGTCGCGGCGGCCGGCCAGACCCGGTCGATCGCCGCGTTGACCGCGGCCCCGACGAGCACCGCGAAGGCGCCCACGCCGATCCACAGCAGCACGGCGACGGAGGCTGCGAGGGAGCCGTAGATGGTGGCTCCCTCGATGGTGTGCGTGATGTAGATGCGCAGCAGGAAACTGCCCAGCACCCACATGGCCAGTGCCACCAGGGAGCCGGGCACGTCCTCGATCCAGGGGGAGCGCACGGGCACGGACACGTGGTAGAGCGTGGTGAGGAAAACGATCGACAGGACGATGACGACGGGCCAGTACAGGACCTGCACCAGCGTCTCCGACCAGGGCACGATGCGTACGACGGCGTCGGGACCCGCCACCATCAGCGGCAGCGCGATCGAGCCGATCACCAGGCCCACGATGAACAGCAGGAACGACATCACCCGGGTCTTGACGATTCCGCGCACCCCGTCGAGGCCGTACATCACGGTGATGGTGTCGATGAAGACGTTCACCGCGCGCGATCCCGACCACAGGGCGAAGAGGAAACCGACCGAGATGACGTCGGGGCGGCCGCCCCTGACCACGTCGTGCAGGATCGGCTGGGCGATCTCGGTGACGCCCTTGTCGGAGAGCACGGTGCGGGAGGCGTCCAGGATGTTGCTCTGGAGGCTGCTGATGGTGTCGGTGCCGGTCCAGTCGTCGACGTAGCCGAGCAGGCCGATGAGGCTGAGCAGCAGCGGCGGAACGGACAGCAGCGTGAAGAACGCGGCCTCCGCCGCGAGGCCCAGGATGCGGTACTCCATGCAGGAGTTGACGGTGTCCTTGAGCAGCAGCCAGGCGGTCCGGCGCTTGGAGACGTTCCGGTAGAGGGCACGCGCCCGGTGGAGGCGGCCGGAGGGCCGCTCGGAAGGTTCACTTGCTGGCTGCACGACCTAACGGTATCCGCCGTGCGCGGGTCCACTCATCCCCTGGCCCCGGGGTTCGCACCGGCAACACGCCGGAAACCGATCGGCGACAGATCACCCTTTTTCTGTCATGTCCGCGTTGGCCGGATTGTTCCCCCATCATTCCGCCGTCTTTGTAAACCGCACACGTCGCCCCGTTGATCGACCTTTCCACCAGGTCCGGAAGTCGCCAATGACCCGAACCCTCTTGAAGCGTGCATGAACTTTCCGAAACAATTCGGACCGTATTCGTTGTGCATGCCGAGGACGGCTCAGGCGCACACGACACGGGGGACATCAGTGGTCACGAACAAAACTCATTCCTTTCATCTGACCACTCATTTCACTTCCGCACCAATTCGGACCCTGTCGTGAACGGCGGGCGGGACGACACCGTACTCCTCTCCGGGAAATTCCCATGGGAACCGAGCGAGCCGCAAAAGGCGTAAGGCATGTAAAACCGTAAGGAGCGCTCGTGGTGGGAAAACTCGAGACCGTCACCGAAAACGTCCTGGCCGAGGTGCTGGCGGGTGTCGTGCGCAGGGAACACATCCCCGTCGACAGTCACTTCTTCGACGATCTCGGAGCCAACTCCCTGGTCATGGCGCACTTCTGCGCCCGGGTCCGCAAACGGCCGGACCTGCCGTCGGTGTCGATGAAGGACGTGTACGGCCATCCCACGATCCGCAGGCTCGCGGCGGCCCTCGACACCGTGCCCGCACCCGCCCCCGCCCTTGCCGAGGCCGAAGCGGAAGCCGAGGCGCCCCTGCCGGGCAGCACTCCGCGCTACCTCCTGTGCGGCACCCTGCAGTTCCTGTTCTTCGCCGGGTACTGCCTGCTCGCCGGGGTGGTCCTGAGCCGGGGCTACGAGTGGATCTCCGCCGTGGACGGGGTGGTGGACGTCTATGTCCGCTCGCTGGTGTTCGGCGCGGCGGTGTTCGCGGGGGCGTGCCTGCTGCCGGTGGCCGCGAAATGGCTGCTGGTGGGGCGGTGGAAGGAGACCGATTTCCCGGTCTGGAGCCTCACCTATGTGCGTTTGTGGACGGTGAAGGCGCTGCTGCACGCCAGCCCGATGATCCTGTTCACCGGCAGCCCGCTGTACGTCCTCTATCTGCGCGCCCTCGGCGCGAGGATCGGCAGGGGCGTCACGATCCTGTCCCGCTCGGTGCCGGTCTGCACCGACCTGCTGACGGTCGGCGCCGGTTCGGTGATCCGTAAGGACGCTTTCTACCTCTGTTACCAGGCCCGTGCCGGACGCATCCGCACGGGCCGGGTGACGCTCGGCAGCGAGGTGTACGTCGGCGAGAAGACCGTCCTGGAGATCGGCACGACGATGGGCGACGGCGCCCAGCTCGGCCACTCCTCCGCCCTGTACGACGGCACGGCGGTCCCGCCGGGCGAGCGGTGGCACGGCTCCCCCGCCCAGCCCACCGACGTGGACTACGTCCGCGTGCCGCCGGCCCCCTGCTCCGCCGCGCGTCGCGCGGTCTACGCACTGGCCGGCCTGCTGCGGACGCTGCTGCTCTACGTCCCGCTTGCGGTGGGCGGGAGCTACCTGCTGCTGACCGCGGTCCCCGCCCTGGGCGCCCTGCTCGACCCCAGCTCCCAGGACCTGACCACGGCGCGCTTCTACGGCGAGGCACTGGGCCTGTCGCTCGCCGCCTACGCCGGCTACCTGGTCCTCGGTCTCGCCGCCGTGTCCCTGCTGCCGCGGGCCCTGAGCCCGCTGCTGCGCCCCGACCGGGTCTATCCGCTCTACGGTTTCCACTACTCCGTGCAGCGTGGCATCGCCCGCGTCACCAACATCAAGTTCTTCACGTGGCTGTGCGGCGACAGCTCGTACATCGTCCCCTACCTGCGCGCCATCGGTTACGACCTCTCGCGGGTGGAGCAGACCGGCTCCAACTTCGGCACGGAGGTGCAGCACGAGACGCCCTACCTGGCCACCGTGGGCAGCGGCACCATGGTCGCCGACGGGCTGTCGATCGTGAACGCCGACTTCTCCGGCACGTCGTTCCGTGTCTCACGCGCGACGATCGGAGGGCACAACTTCCTCGGGAACAACATCGCCTACCCCAGCGGCGGCCGCACCGGCGAGAACTGCCTGCTGGCGACCAAGGTGATGGTCCCGCTGGACGGCGAGATCCGTCAGGGGGTGGGCCTGCTGGGCTCCCCCTGTTTCGAGATCCCGCGCTCGGTGGAGCGCGACAGCCGCTTCGACCATCTGCGCGAGGGGGCCGAACTGCACCGCCGGCTCGCCCTGAAGAACCGGTTCAACCTCCGTTCCATGGGCCTGTTCCTGTTTCTGCGCTGGCTGGACTGGTTCGTGCTCGGCGTGATCGGCTTCGCCGCCTTCGACCTGTACGGCACCCACGGCACGGCCGGCGGCCTGCTGATCGGTGCGTCCCTGATCGTCGGACTCGCTTTCAGTACCGGTTACTACGTGCTCGTGGAGCGGCTGATCGGCCGGTTCCGGCCGCTGACGCCGAAGCTGTGCTCGATCTACGACCCGTACTTCTGGTGGCACGAACGGCTCTGGAAGGTGCCCGACAACCATCTGGCCGTCTTCAACGGGACACCGTTCAAGAACCTCGTCTGGCGGGCGCTGGGGGTCCGGCTCGGACGGCGGGTCTTCGACGACGGCTGCTACATCACCGAGCGCTCCCTCGCCGCGATCGGCGACGACTGCACGCTCGCCGCGCACACCAAGGTGCAGGCCCACTCCCAGGAGGACGGCACCTTCAAGTCCGACCACATCACCATCGCGGCCGGCTGCACGCTCGGCACCGGAGCGCTCGTGCACTACGGCGTGTCCATGGGCGACGGGGCCGTCCTCGCGCCCGACTCCTTCCTGATGAAGGGCGAGGAGATGCCGGCCGGGGCGCGGTGGGGCGGAAACCCGGCGGTCGCGCCACGGCACGGCTGACCGGACGGCAAGGAAAGAAAACAGGGGGAACAAGATCCATGGACATCATCCCGCGCTGGACGCTCGAGCCGGTACCGGGCGTCGCGGAGTACGACATCGCACTGCCGGAGAGTGTGCCGAGCGATCCGTCGGCCCTCGCGGCCGCCCACCTCAGGGTGCTCGCCGAACTCTCCGGCGAACGCGGAGCACCGGCCCTCGCCGACCCCGGTGTGCAGGTCGGCCTCCAGGGCCGCACCCTGCGGCTGCGCTACCGCACCGACCTTCTCGACGCCACGGCCGCCGCCCGTGTCGCCGGATACCACCTCACCGCGCTCACCGACCCGCACCGGCCCACCCTGCTCTCCGAGGAGGAACTCCGCTTCCAGCTGGACGAGCTGGCGGGTCCTCGCCGCCAGCTGCCGGACCGGCGGGTGCACGAGCTGTTCGAGGAGCGGGCGGCGCTGCACCCGGACGCGGTGGCCGTCGTCGAGGACGGCCGGCGCTGGACGTACGGCGAGTTGAACTCCCGTGCCAACCGCATAGCGCGGGCGCTGCTCGCCCGGGGCCTGCGGCACGAGGGCGTGGTCGCCGTGGTGATGGAGCGGAACCTGGACTGGGCGGCGGCCGTGCTCGGCGTCCTGAAGGCGGGCGGTGTCTATCTGCCCGTCGAGCCGCACTTCCCGGCCGACCGGATCGCGCGGACCCTGGAGCGGGCGGAGTGCGCCCTGGTCCTCACCGAGCACGGCAGCGACACCCGGGTGGGCGGGCGCGTCCGGAAGCTGTTCGTGGACATGGCGTACGGCGAGGGGCACTCCGAGCGCGACCTCGGCCTGCCCGTCACCGCCGGCCAGCTCGCCTACATCTACTTCACGTCGGGCTCCACCGGTGAGCCCAAGGGCGCGATGTGCGAGCACGCCGGGTTCGTCAACCACGTCCTCGCGAAGATCGCCGACCTGGGCGTCGGCGCCGGGCGGACGGTCGCGCAGACCGCGCCGCAGTGCTTCGACATCTCCCTGTGGCAGCTGGTCTCCGCGCTGCTGGTCGGCGGGCGGACGCTGATCGTCGGGCAGGAGACGATCCTCGACGTGCCGCGGTTCGTGGACACGATCGCGCGGGGCCGGGTGAACGTGCTGCAGGTCGTGCCGTCGTATCTGGAGGCGGTGCTGGCCGAGGTGGAGCAGCGGCCGCGCGAACTGCCGGACCTGCGCTGCGTTTCGGTGACCGGGGAGGCGGTGAAGCGGGAGCTGGTCGAGCGCTGGTTCACCGTCGAGCCCGGCATCCGGCTGGTCAACGCCTATGGCCTGACCGAGACTTCGGACGACACCAACCACGAGGTGATGGACCGGGCGCCGGACGGACCCCGGGTGCCGCTCGGGCGGCCGATCGCGAACGTCCGCGTCTACGTCGTCGACGAGGACCTGGTGCCCGTGCCGCTGGGCGCGCCCGGCGAGATCGTCTTCTCCGGGGTCTGCGTGGGCCGCGGGTACGTCAACGACCCCGAGCGGACCAAGGCGGCCTTCACCGACGACCCGTACCGGCCCGGCGAACGGCTGTACCGCAGCGGGGATCACGGGCGCTGGCGGCCGGACGGGAAGCTGGAGTTCCTCGGGCGCCGGGACAGCCAGGTCAAGGTGCGCGGATTCCGGGTGGAGATCGGCGAGATCGAGAACGCGCTGCTGCGGGTGGACGGGGTGCGCGACGGCGCGGTGGTCGTCGTGGGGGGCGCGCGGCTGGTGGCGTTCTGCACGGGCCCGGAGCCGGTGGACGCCGATCGGGTGCGGGCTCGGCTGGCCGAGTCGCTGCCGGAGTACATGGTGCCGGCGGTCGTGCACTGGCGGGAGCGGCTGCCCCTGACCGGCAACGGCAAGACCGACCGCAAGGCCCTCGACCGTCTTGCCGGGCGACTGGACCGCGAGGCCTCCACGGACCGGCGGCCGGACGGTGACGCCCCCGGCCCGGACAGCCCCGGGGAGCGGCGCATGGCCGCCGCCTGGGCCCAGGTGCTCGGCATTCCCGCGGACCGGATCGGCCGCCGGGACCACTTCTTCGACCGCGGCGGCACCTCGCTGTCCGCCGTGAAGCTCGCGATCGCCCTGGACCGGGCGGTCACCATCGACGACGTCACCCGCCACCCGGTCCTCGCCGACCTGGCGGGCCTGCTGGACCAGCGCCACGGAAAGGAACAGGTGCAATGACGCACGTGTACCCGGCTCTTTCGCCCGACATCGACACAGCCCCCGGCCGCCCACCGCTTCTGCACGCCGAGCCCGAGAACGCCAAGCCCGAGACGGGCGTGGCGAGTTGGGCCGCCGAACACCGTGACGCGCTGCGTGCCGCGGTCGCCGAGCACGGCAGCCTGATGGTCCGCGGGCTCGGCCTGACCGAACCGGCCGCCGTTGGGGCGGTGTTCCGGCAGCTCACCGACGCCCTGATGGCCGACCGTGAGCCGTTCGCGCCCCGACGTTCCTACGGGGACGGCGTGTACTCCTCCTCCAAGTGGCCGCCCAACCAGCAGATGTGCATGCACCACGAGCTCAGCTACTCCCTCGAGTTCCCGGGTCTGCTGCTCTTCGCCTGCCTGGAGGCGCCGGAGTCGGGCGGGGCCACCGCCCTCGCCGACGGACCGGCCGTGCTTCAGGCGCTGCCCGCCGAGCTGACCGAACGGTTCGCGCGCGAGGGCTGGCTGCTGACCCGGACGTACAACGACGAGATCGGCGCCACGGTCGAGGAGGCCTTCGGCACCGACGAGCGGGCCGCGGTCGAACGCCACTGCCGCGCCCACGCCATCGAGTTCGCCTGGCAGGACGACGGCTCCCTGCGCACCCGGCAGCACCGCGCCGCGGTGGTCCGGCACCCGGCCGACGGCCGGCGCTGCTGGTTCAACCAGATCGCCTTCCTCAACGAGTGGACCATGGACCCCGAGGTGCGCGAGTACCTGGTCGACGTGTACGGCCCTGACGGGCTGCCCTTCAACACCCGCCACGGCAACGGCGATCCGCTCGACGAGGGCGTCGTACGCGCCATCAACGAGGTGTACGAGGCGCACACCCTGCGCGAGCCGTGGCGGTCCGGCGATCTGCTGCTCGTCGACAACATCCGCACGGCGCACGGCCGGGAGCCCTTCGAGGGCCCGCGCGAGGTGCTGGCCGCGCTCGGCGATCCCGTACGGCTGACCGACTGCGCGCCGGCTTTCGAGGTGAGGACCGTATGACCGCCGCCACCGCACCGTCCTTCTCCGTCATCTCCGGTGAGCAGGTCCAGCAGGCCCTGCACGGGCGGGAGTCCGACATCGCCGAGCTCGTCGAAGCCGTGTACCTGCTGCACGGGGCGGGCGAGTCGGTGAACCCGCCGTCGTACTTCCTGCGCTTCCCGGACCGTCCGGCGTCCCGGATCATCGCGCTGCCCGCCTCGCTGGGCGGACCGCTGCGGGTGGACGGACTGAAATGGATCTCCAGTTTCCCGGACAACACGCGGTCCGGTCTGCCGCGCGCCTCGGCGGTGCTGATCCTCAACGATCCCGAAACCGGTTACCCGTTCGCCTGTCTGGAGAGCTCGGTCATCAGCGCCACCCGCACGGCCGCCTCGGCCGCGCTCGCGGCCGACCGGCTGAGCCGGAGCCGACCGCGGCCGACGCGGGTGGGCTTCGTGGGAACCGGCCTGATCGCGCGCTACATCCACACCCATCTCACCGCCACCGGCTGGGAGTTCGAGGAGACGGGCGTGTACGACGTGTCCTCGCGCAGCGCGGCGGGGTTCCGCGGCTATCTGGAGCGGACGGGCGCGAAGGGGAGGATCGGTGTGCACGAGGACGCCGAGTCCCTGGTCCGCGCCTCGGACCTGCTGGTCTTCGCGACGGTCGCCGCCGAGCCGCACGTCCACGACCCGTCGTGGTTCGCGCACCGTCCGCTGGTGCTGCACGTGTCGCTGCGGGACCTCGACCCGAGGATCCTGCTCGACTCGGCCAACTACGTGGACGACGTCGAGCACTGCCTGAAGGCACAGACCTCGCCGCACCTGGCCGAACAGCTCACCGGGGGCCGCGACTTCCTGGACGGCACGCTCCACGACGTGCTGACCGGGCGGGCGAGCGTCCCGGGCGACCGGACGGTGGTGTTCTCGCCGTTCGGACTGGGGGTGCTCGACCTGGCGGTCGGCAGGTTCGTCCACGACGAGGTGGCCCGTCGGGGCGGGCTCAACGTCGTCGAGGGGTTCTTCCACGAGCTGCGCCGGTACGGCTGACCGGCCCGGCTGCGTGACGCATGAGAAGGGGACATCATGCCCGTCATTTCCGACCCTGTTCAGTTCAACGAGGAGGAGCTCTATGTCGACCTGCGGGCCGCGCTGGGGCTGCCGCTGTACCTGAAGTGCGAAGGGTTCAACTTCGCCGGCTCCATCAAGATCAAGGCGGCCACCGAGATGGTGGACGCCGCCGAGCGGGACGGGCTGCTGCGGCCCGGATCGGTACTGGTCGAGTCGTCGTCCGGGAACCTGGGCGTCGCGCTCAGCGTGATCGCGGCCAGCCGTGGACACCGGTTCCTGTGCGTCACCGACGCGCGCTGCAACGAGCCGACGGTCCGGCTGATGGAGGCGCTGGGCAGCGAGGTGCACGTGATCGAGGAGCCGGATCCGCGCGGGGGTTTCCTCGGCGCCCGGATGGCGTACGTGGGAGCGCTGTGCGCGTCCGACGACAGATACGTGTGGCTCAACCAGTACACCAACCACGGGAACTGGAAGGCGCACTACCGGACGACCGCGCCGGCCATCGGCCGCCGCTTCCCGCACCTGGACGTCCTGTTCGTCGGGGCCGGCACGACCGGGACGCTGATGGGCTGCGCCCGCTGGTTCTGGCAGTGGCGGCACCGGGTGCGGATCGTGGCCGTCGACAGCGTGGGTTCGGTGAGCTTCGGCGGGGCGCCCGGGCGCCGGATGATCCCCGGCCTTGGCACGAGCGTGCCGCCGCGGCTGCTCGACGAGTCGTACGTCGACGACCTGGTCCGGGTGGAGGAGAGCGACACGGTGCTGGCGTGCCGGCGGCTCGCCGCCCGGGGCTTCCTGTTCGGCGGCTCGACCGGCACGGTGATCAGCGGCGCGGGCCAGTGGCTGGCGGAACACGGCCGCAAGGGCCTCACGGCGGTGGCGATCGCCCCGGACCTCGGCGAGCGCTACCTGGACACGGTGTACCGGGAGGGGTGGCCGTCGGACGCGCTGGAGCGGGAGCCGGCGATGGCCCGGCTCGCGTGACGCACCGCCCGGCGCACTGAAGTGTGCTGACCGGCGCCGGTACGGGGTACTTTCGCGGCATGGCAGGCACCACGCACACCGTGACCAACCAGCCCCCGCCTCTGACCGGCTACGACGTCTACGGCGCCGACCATGCCCTGACCGCGGCCGTGGAGCGCCACCTCGCCCCCGGTCTGCTCGACGAGGTCCACGCCGAGCTGGCCGCGCTCGGGCAGTCCGCCGGGTCGGCACAGCTGCAGGAGTGGGGCGCCCAGGCCAACGACAACCCACCCCGGCTGCGTACGCACGACCGCTACGGCCACCGTGTCGACGAGGTCGACTTCCACCCCGCCTGGCACCGGCTGCTCGGCAAGGGCGTCGCGGCCGGGCTGACCGCCGCCTGGACCCGGCCCGGCGGCCATGTGCGCAGAGCGGCGGCGTTCGTGGTGTGGACCCAGGTGGAGGCCGGCAACCTCTGCCCCCTGTCGATGACCCACGCCGCCGTCCCCGCCCTGCGCGCCGATCCCGCTCTCGCCGCTGAGTGGGAGCCGCGGCTGACGTCGATGATCTACGACCGTGAGCTCAGGCCGGCCCGGCTCAAGGCCGGCTCCCTGTTCGGCATGGGCATGACCGAGAAGCAGGGCGGCAGTGACGTACGGGCGAACACGACGGCCGCCCGGCCGCTCGCCGCGGACGGCGAGTACGAGCTCACCGGGCACAAGTGGTTCTGTTCGGCGCCCATGTCCGACGGGTTCCTCGTGCTCGCGCAGGCGCCCGGCGGACTGACCTGTTTCCTTGTACCGCGGGTGCTGGAAGACGGTTCCCGCAACGTCTTCCTCATCCAGCGGCTCAAGGACAAGCTCGGCAACCGCTCGAACGCCTCGAGCGAGGTCGAGTTCGACGGGACCTGGGCGCGCCGGGTCGGTGAGGAGGGGCGCGGGGTGCCCACCATCATCGACATGGTGGCCGCGACCCGGCTGGACTGCGTGCTGGGCTCGGCGGGCCTGATGCGGCAGGCGGTCGCGCAGGCCGTGCACCACTGCGGCCACCGGGAGGCGTTCGGCGCGAAGCTCGCCGACCAGCCGCTGATGCGCAACGTGCTGGCCGACCTGGCGCTGGAGTCGGAGGCGGCGACCACCCTCGCGCTCAGGCTCGCGGCCGCCTGCGACGAGGGCGGCGAGCAGGAGCGGGCGCTGCTGCGGATCGCCGTACCGGCCGCCAAGTACTGGGTGACCAAGCGGTGCGCCCCGGTCGTCGTGGAGGCCGCGGAGTGCCTCGGCGGCAACGGCTACGTCGAGGAGTCCGGCATGCCCCGGCTGGTGCGCGAGTCACCGCTGAACTCGGTCTGGGAGGGCGCCGGAAACATCCAGGCCCTTGACGTGCTGCGCGCGCTGCGACGCGAGCCGCACGCCCTGAACGCCTACCTCCAGGAGGTCGGCAAGGCCCGTGGCGCCGACCACCGCCTCGACGGCGCGATCAAGGACCTCCTGACCGAGCTCTCCGGCCTGGACGGCGTCGAGGCTCGCGCCCGCCGCCTGACGGAACGCCTCGCCCTGGTCCTCCAGGGCTCCCTCCTGGCCCGCTTCGCCCCACCGGAAGTGGCCGACGCCTTCTGCGCCTCCCGCCTGGGAGCCGACGGAGGCCCAACCTTCGGTACCCTGCCGCCCACCCTGGACCTGGCTGCGGTGGTGAACCGAGCCCTCCCCGTCAACTGACCCAGGGCAAACCGCCCTGAAGGGGCGCGAGGCTGTGTCGATTTGCGGCTCCGCCGCGCGGGCGCGACCAGCCACGACCCAACCCGCACCCGCCGACGCACACCAGGCCGCACCCCGGATGGCGAAGTCGGCCAAGTCACCGAAGGCGGAGGTGGTGCTGCGCCGACACGGCACCACCCCCGCCGCACTGGCCCGTTCGAGGCCGTGAACGCCGCTCGGGACGGCGTCGCTCAATATTCAAACAAGCTCGGAGCGTTCACCAGGGTTGCAAGGGGTTGCAACTTGCTGCTGTCTGTGGCCGGACTGTGTCCGTCCGTCAACCGGGACCGGCACTATGAGACGGACAGTCAAGACGACCCCGGGGAGGACCAGTGGCACTCTCGCCGACGGACGTGGCGCAGCTCGCCGTGGTCGACGCGGCGCGTGCGGCGCGGGTACTCAGCGAGGTCCGTTCCGCCACGCTCGCCGGCGGGCGCGGGCCCGTCGCCCCGCGCCCGGTGATCGAACAGTCCTGGGAGCGCATGCTGCGCGGCGGCATCGATCCCGACCGGGACCGGCGCTCCGGCCTGCTCTCGCCCGAGGAGGTGCGCAGGCGCCGGGAGACCACGGAGCTGCGGCACGTCCTGCCCGTGCTGCGGGAGGGCCTGCTGTCGGTGGCGGACGTCGCCCACCACATCATGGTGGTCGCCGACCGGGACGGCCGGGTGCTGTGGCGGGAGGGCAGCCCCGCGGTGCTGCGCCGGGCCGACGGGCTCGGCTTCGAACTGGGCGCGGACTGGCAGGAGGACGTCGTCGGCACCAACGGCATCGGCACCCCGGCGGTGGTACGGCGGCCCGTGCAGGTCTTCGGCTCGGAGCACTTCGTGCGCTCGCAGACCAGTTGGACGTGCAGCGGCGCCCCGATCACCGATCCGCGCGACGGCCGGCTGCTCGGCGTGGTGGACGTCAGCGGGCCGCTGGAGACGATGCACCCGGCGACGCTAGCCTGGGTCGACTCGGTGGCCAAGCTCGCCGAGTCCCGGCTGCGCGAGCTGCATCTGGGGTCGCTGGAGCGGCTGCGGGCCACGGCGGCCCCGGTGCTGGCCCGGCTGAGCGGACAGGCCCTGGTGGTGGACCGGGACGGCTGGACGGCCGCGGTCACCGGGATGCCTTACACCGGTCGGATCGCCCTGCCCAAGTCCCTGTCGGCGGGCCGCCGGTGGCTGCCGCCGCTCGGGCTGTGCTCGGTGGAGCCGCTGGCCGGGGGCTGGTTGGTGCGCGCCTCGGCCGAGCCGGAGCCGCGGACGGCCACCCGGGTCGTGCTGGACCTCTCCCAGCCGCGCCGCTGGTCGGTGACGGTGTCCGGGAGCGCCGGCTCCTGGAGCCGGGAACTGAGTCCTCGGCATGCCGAGTTGCTGTACCTGCTGGCGCTGCGGCGGGGCGGGCACAGTGCCGCGGGGCTGGCCGAGGAGGTGTTCGGCGACCCCGCGCGCACGGTGACCGTGCGCGCCGAGATGTCCCGGGTGCGGCGCTACCTGGGCGGTGTGCTGGAGCACCGGCCGTACCGCTTCGGGGAGGACTCGGAGGTGGACGTGGTGCTGCCGGACGATCCGCGCGATCTGCTGCCGCACTCGACGGCGCCCGCGGTCGTGGGCGCGCGGATGACGGACGGGATGCCCCGAATGTGTCCTTCCGGTATCACGGAGTGACCGTGACGCACCATCTTCCGCATATTTGCAGGGTCTTCGTGCCGAGCCGCCCTTGACTGCCGTAGCATCCCTCTACGGGCCACCCCACCTGCGCCTTTGGTCAACACAAGGACCATTGGCCGCAGTTGGCTCGCCTCGGGAGGACCTATGAAGAGTCGTGGCAGGCACCGTCGGCAGAAGCGTGGCCGCGCGCTGCGCGCTTTCCTCGCCGGTACCGCCCTCGCGCTCACCGCGGCCGCCACCATGATCAGCGCCTCGCAGGCCTCGGTGAGTGAGGACCCGGGCGGTCTGAAGGCGCTCGACACGGCCGGGACCTCCGGGTTCCCGCTTCAGGAGCACCTGGTCCCGAGGGCCACCCTGGACCGGCTCGCCTCGGCGATGGGCAGACCCGTCGGGGTGCGCTCCGTCCTCGCGGACACCGACCGCGCGCTGCGCACCCCGGCCGACTGCACGACCGCCGACCGCTCGGCGCTGCCGGTCGAACCGGCGGCCACGCGCGCGTACTGCTGGGACTCCGCCGACACCCGCGGCTGGCGGGCCGGCGCGGTGACGACCTCCGGGGACGCCGACGACGACGGCCACTGGGGCGACGACCGGGTGATCCTCTCCGGCTGGAGCCACCCCGGCCGCGCGGGCAGGCCGGGCCAGGCCCGGGTCGCCTTCGTCAACGCCGACGACCCGGACCACCTCACCTACACCTGGGCGCTGCTGGCCGTGCCGACCGACGGCGGCCGCAACTACACGGGCCTGGCCTCCACCGTCTCGGGACTGGTCTGGTACCAGGACAAACTCCTGGTCACCACCGCCAAGGGCCTGTACGTCTACGATCTGCGCCGCGTCCAGCGGGCCTCCGTGGACAGCGACCGGGTGGGCAGGGTCCGCGGCGGCTGGTCGGCGTACGGCGCCCGCTATGTGCTGCCCGCCGTGGGGTCGTACACGCTCGGCCGGGGCACCCCGCGTCCGGCGGCCGTCTCCCTCGACCGCAGCACCGCGCCCGACAGCCTGGTGGCGAGCGAGTCGGTGCCCGCGAACAGCGACCGGCCCACCCGGCTGTGGCGCTACCGCTTCAGCAGCAATCCCGCCCGCGCCGGCCTGCTGGCCACCGACGCCGAGGGACGGGCGGTCGCCAGTGAGGCGTACGAGACGAAAACGACCGGCATCGCCGGCGTCCTGTCGTACGGCTCCGACTGGTATCTGGACCGGCCGTCCGACAGTCGAGACGATCGGGGCACCCTCTGGCGGCAGAACCGGCAGGGCGCGAAGGCCACCGAGTGCGGTTCGGACGACTCGCACCACTGCTGGGGCGGCCGGGCGGGCTCGCTGTCCTTCTGGGAGGAGACCGGCGAGGTCTGGTCCCAGTCGGGGCGGATGCTGTACGCACTGCCGCTGAGCTCGATCGACAGATCCCTGGCCGAATGATTTTCTGGCGGGCATGACGAACATCCCCGTGACCACCTGGTCGCTGGAGCAGACAGCCCCGACCGACCTCCTGCCGGCCGCCGCGCCCGAGGGGGACGTGCGGATCGTCCGCTCCGAGGTGCCCTCCCCCGAGTTCAGCCGTTTCCTGTACGCGTCCGTCGGCGGCGACATCCGCTGGATCGACCGGCTCGGCTGGAGCCACGCGCGGTGGCTGGAGCACCTTCGGCGGCCGGGCGTGGAGACCTGGGTCGCCCACGACCGGGGCACGCCCGCCGGTTACGTGGAGCTGGAGCCGCAGGACGACGGGGTCGTGGAGATCGTCTACTTCGGGCTCATCCCGGCATTCCGCGGCCGGCGCATCGGCGGGCACCTGCTGTCGTACGGCGCCGCCCGCGCCTGGGACCTCGCGGACCGCTGGCCAGGGCTGGCCGTGACCAAGCGGGTCTGGTTGCATACGTGCAGCCTGGACGGGGAGCATGCGATGGACAACTACCTCCGGCGGGGCTTCAGGCTCTTCGACACCAAGGTCGAGGAGCAGCCGGAGGTGGCCGCGCCGGGCCCCTGGCCGGGGGCATACCGCGTCTGACCTGCGCGGACAAGAGCACGTACGACGCATGTGATCGACGACACCCTTGTCTCATCAAACGAGACAAGGATGTCCGCATGGCGGACGAAGCTGGACTGTGTCCAGACTGCCATGACACGCTTCCGTCATGTCTGGAACTGGAATTGCCTTGGTGAGTCGGCGGCACGTCGACCTCGGCCGCATGTCCAGCGCCATCTGTCCGGCGAGCTGACAGCCACAGCGAAGCCCGACATCTCCTGACATTCCCTCTCTTTCGCGCAACGCCGCGCACGTATGCCCATGCGCCCGAACGCGCAGGTCAGAGCCGAATCCCCGCCTGTCCCGAAGGACGTAACCACCATGGCCGCCACCCCGCAGAAGCCCGCCGCCGCGCCAGTCCGCCGCAAGGTGAGCCGTCACCGCGGTGAGGGCCAGTGGGCGATGGGGCACTACACCCCCCTCAACGGCAACGAGCAGTTCAAGAAGGACGACGACGGTCTCAATGTGCGGACACGCATTGAGACGATCTACTCCAAGCGGGGCTTCGACTCCATCGACCCCAACGACCTGCGCGGGCGGATGCGCTGGTGGGGCCTGTACACCCAGCGCAAGCCCGGGATCGACGGCGGCAAGACCGCGATCCTGGAGCCGGAGGAGCTGGACGACAAGTACTTCATGCTGCGGGTGCGGATCGACGGCGGCCGCCTCACGACCCAGCAGCTGCGGGTGATCGGAGGGGTCTCCGAGGAGTTCGCGCGGGGCAGCGCGGACATCACGGACCGGCAGAACATCCAGCTGCACTGGATCCGCATCGAGGACGTGCCGGAGATCTGGAACCGCCTGGAGGCGGTCGGGCTGTCGACCACCGAGGCCTGCGGCGACTGCCCGCGTGTCGTCATCGGCTCGCCGGTCGCCGGCATCGCCGAGGACGAGATCATCGACGGCACCTGGGCGATCGACGAGATCCACGACCGCTACATCGGCAGCAAGGAGTTCTCCAACCTGCCGCGCAAGTTCAAGACGGCGATCTCCGGTTCCCCGCTCCTCGACGTGGTCCACGAGATCAACGACATCGCCTTCGTGGGCGTCGAACACCCCGAGCACGGCCCCGGGTTCGACCTCTGGGTCGGCGGCGGCCTGTCCACCAACCCGAAGATCGGCGTCCGGCTCGGCGCCTGGGTGCCGCTGGAGGAGGTCCCGGAGGTCTGGGCGGGCGTCGTCGGGATCTTCCGCGACTACGGTTACCGGCGCCTGCGCACCAGGGCCCGGCTGAAGTTCCTGGTCGCCGACTGGGGCGCGGAGAAGTTCCGGCAGGTGCTGGAGGAGCAGTACCTCAAGCGGACGCTCGTCGACGGTCCGGCGCCCGCCGAGCCGCTGCAGCGCTGGCGTGACCACGTCGGTGTGCACCGGCAGAAGGACGGCCGCTACTACGTCGGTTTCGCACCGCGCGTCGGCCGTGTCGACGGCACCACGCTCACCAAGATCGCCGACCTGGCGGAGGCCCACGGCTCGGGCCGGGTGCGCACCACCGTCGAGCAGAAGATGATCGTCCTCGACGTCGAGGAGGAGCAGGTGGAGCCGCTGGTCGAGGCGCTCGAGGCGCTGGACCTGACGGCCAAGCCGTCGCCGTTCCGGCGCGGCACCATGGCCTGCACCGGCATCGAGTACTGCAAGCTGGCGATCGTCGAGACCAAGGCCCGCGGCTCCCAGCTGATCGACGAACTCGAGCGCCGCATCCCGGAGTTCGACGAGCCGATCACCATCAACCTCAACGGCTGCCCGAACGCCTGCGCCCGTATCCAGGTGGCGGACATCGGTCTCAAGGGGCAGTTGGTCCTCGACAAGGACGGCAACCAGGTCGAGGGGTACCAGGTGCACCTCGGTGGCGCGCTCGGCCTGGAGGCCGGGTTCGGGCGCAAGGTGCGCGGCCTGAAGGTCACCGCCGAGGAGCTGCCCGACTACGTCGAGCGCGTTCTGAAGCGCTTCCAGGACGAGCGCGAGGACGGCGAGCGGTTCGCCGCCTGGGCCGCGCGCGCCTCCGAGGAGGCCCTGTCGTGAGCGAGCGGGCCGCCCCCTTCTACTGCCCCTACTGCGGCGACGAGGACCTGCGTCCGGCCGAGCAGGGCCACGGCGCCTGGGAATGCGCGGCGTGCAACCGGGCCTTCCAGTTGAAGTTCCTCGGGCTGCTCGCCCGGGGCCTTCAGCACTCCGAGGCAGCGGGAGACGAGATATGAACGCCGTGACGCAGGACCGTACGACCGAGGAGCTCAAGGCGCTCGCCGAGCAGGCGGGCCGCGATCTGGAGGACGCCTCCGCGCTGGAGATCCTCCAGTGGGCGGCGCAGACCTTCGGCAAGCGTTTCTGCGTGACCTCGTCGATGGAGGACGCGGTGGTCGCCCACCTCGCCTCCCGCGCGATGCCCGGCGTCGACGTCGTGTTCCTCGACACCGGTTACCACTTCGAGGAGACCATCGGCACCCGTGACGCGGTCGAGGCCGTGATGGACGTCAACGTCATCACCCTCACCCCGCGCCAGACGGTCGCCGAGCAGGACGCGGAGTACGGCCCGAAGCTGCACGACCGCGACCCCGACCTGTGCTGCAAGCTGCGCAAGGTCCAGCCGCTGGAGCAGGGCCTGAGGAACTACACGGCCTGGGCGACCGGCCTGCGCCGTGACGAGTCCCCGACCCGGGCGAACACCCCGGTCGTCGGCTGGGACGAGAAGCGGCAGAAGGTCAAGATCTCCCCGATCGCCCGCTGGAGCCAGGACGACGTGGACGCCTACGTGAGCGAACACGGCGTCCTGACCAACCCGTTGCTGATGGACGGCTACGCCTCCGTGGGCTGCGCCCCCTGCACCCGCCGGGTGCTCGAGGGCGAGGACGCGCGGGCCGGCCGCTGGGCGGGCCGGGGCAAGACCGAGTGCGGGCTGCACGAATGACGACGACCGAGGAGTTGCAGGTGACGACCGGAGCCACCGTCTGGCTCACGGGTCTGCCGAGTGCCGGCAAGACCACCATCGCGTACGAACTGGCCGGCCGGCTGCGCGCCGAGGGCCATCGCGTCGAGGTGCTCGACGGCGACGAGATCCGCGAGTTCATCTCCGCGGGCCTCGGCTTCAGCCGCGAGGACCGGCACACCAACGTGCAGCGCATCGGCTTCCTCGCCGAACTGCTCGCCCGCAACGGCGTCAAGGCGCTGGTCCCGGTCATCGCGCCGTACGCCGACAGCCGGGACGCGGTGCGCAAGCGGCACCAGGAGAGCGGGGCGGCGTACATCGAGGTGCATGTGGCGACCCCGGTCGAGGTGTGCTCCGTACGCGATGTGAAGGGTCTGTACGCCAAGCAGGCGGCGGGTGAACTGACCGGGCTGACGGGTGTGGACGACCCCTACGAGGAGCCCGAGTCGCCGGATCTGCGCATCGAGTCGCAGCACCAGACCGTCCAGGAGTCCGCGGCCGCGGTCCACGCGCTGCTCACCGAGAGGGGACTGGCATGACGACCGTCGCATCCGTGCACGAGGGGACGGACGCCCCGTACGCGCTGTCCCACCTGGACGCGCTGGAGTCCGAGGCGGTGCACATCTTCCGTGAGGTGGCGGGCGAGTTCGAGCGGCCGGTGATCCTCTTCTCCGGCGGCAAGGACTCCATCCTCATGCTGCACCTGGCGCTGAAGGCCTTCGCGCCGGCCGCCGTGCCCTTCTCGCTGCTGCACGTGGACACCGGACACAACTTCCCCGAGGTCCTCGAGTACCGGGACCGTGTGGTGGCCGCACATGGCTTGCGCCTCCATGTGGCCTCCGTACAGGACTACATCGACCGGGGCGTGCTCAAGGAGCGTCCGGACGGCACCCGTAACCCGCTGCAGACCCTGCCGCTGACGGAGAAGATCCAGGCGGAGAGGTTCGACGCGGTCTTCGGCGGCGGGCGCCGGGACGAGGAGAAGGCCCGCGCTAAGGAGCGGGTGTTCTCGCTGCGGGACGAGTTCTCGCAGTGGGACCCGCGCCGCCAGCGCCCCGAGCTGTGGAACCTCTACAACGGCCGGCACGCGCCCGGCGAGCACGTGCGGGTGTTCCCGCTGTCCAACTGGACCGAGCTGGACGTGTGGCAGTACATCGCCCGTGAGGGCATCGAGCTGCCGGAGATCTACTTCGCGCACGAGCGTGAGGTGTTCAGCCGCGACGGCATGTGGCTGACCGCCGGCGAGTGGGGCGGCCCGAAGGACGGCGAGAAGGTCGAGAAGCGGCTCGTGCGCTACCGGACCGTCGGTGACATGTCCTGCACCGGTGCCGTCGACTCCGACGCGGTGACGCTGGAGCAGGTCATCACGGAGATCGCCGCGTCCCGGCTGACCGAGCGGGGTGCCACCCGCGCCGACGACAAGCTGTCCGAGGCCGCGATGGAAGACCGCAAGCGCGAGGGGTACTTCTAGGATGACCACGACCACGGAGCTCTCCGAGACCACCCTGCTGCGCTTCGCGACGGCCGGTTCGGTCGACGACGGCAAGTCCACGCTCGTCGGACGGCTGCTGCACGACTCCAAGTCGGTGCTGACCGACCAGCTGGAGGCCGTCGAGCACGCCTCCCGCAACCGCGGCCAGGAGGCCCCGGACCTCGCACTGCTGACGGACGGCCTGCGGGCCGAGCGCGAGCAGGGGATCACCATCGACGTGGCCTACCGCTACTTCGCCACGCCGAAGCGGCGGTTCATCCTCGCCGACACCCCGGGCCATGTGCAGTACACCCGCAACATGGTCACCGGTGCCTCGACGGCCGAGCTGACGGTGATCCTCGTGGACGCCCGCAACGGCGTGGTCGAGCAGACCCGCCGGCACGCGGCGATCGCCGCGCTCCTGCGCGTCCCGCACGTGGCCCTCGCCGTCAACAAGATGGACCTGGTCGACTACCGGGAATCCGTCTTCGCGGCGATCGCCGAGGAGTTCACGGCGTACGCGACCGAGCTCGGCGTCCCCGAGGTCACCGCGATCCCGATCTCCGCACTGGCCGGCGACAACGTGGTGGAGCCGTCGGCGAACATGGACTGGTACGGCGGCCCGACGGTCCTGGAACACCTCGAGACCGTTCCGGTGAGCCATGACCTCAGCCACTGCCACGCCCGGCTTCCGGTGCAGTACGTGATCCGGCCGCAGACCGCCGAGCACCCCGACTACCGCGGTTACGCCGGCCAGATCGCCGCCGGTTCCTTCCACGTCGGCGAGGCGGTCACCGTGCTGCCCTCGGGCCATGCCTCCCGGATCTCCGGCATCGACCTGCTCGGCGAGCCGGTCGACGTCGCCTGGACCACCCAGTCGGTGACGATCCTGCTGGAGGACGACATCGACATCTCGCGCGGCGACCTGATCGTGCCCAGCAAGGACGCTCCGCCCACCACGCAGGACATCGAGGCGACCGTCTGCCACGTCGCCGACGCGCCGCTGACCGTCGGCCACCGCGTGCTCCTCAAGCACGGCACCCGCACCGTGAAGGCGATCGTCAAGGACATCCCCTCCCGGCTCACGCTCGACGACCTGTCCCTGCACCCGCACCCGGGACAGCTCGTCGCCAACGACATCGGCCGTGTGAAGATCCGCACCGCGGAGCCGCTGCCGGTGGACTCCTACGCCGACTCCCGCCGCACGGGTTCGTTCATCCTGATCGACCCGAGCGACGGCACCACGCTCACCGCGGGCATGGTCGGCGAGTCGTTCGCCTCCCCCGAGCCCGTCAAGGACGAGGCCGAGGACGACGGGTGGGACTTCTGACATGAACTCCCCCGATTTCTACTCCACGTTCGCGAAGGAGGGCGGCCGCGTCGGCAGCGGTGCCCTCGGCAGCGGGCAGGGCGGAGTGGCGCGATGTGTGCGCTGACGTACGCGCACTGCCTGCGCGCCCCGTCCCCCCACCCGACGTCCCGGAAGCGACGAAGACCCCTGCCGAACTCCCGGCCACGACCTGAGAGACCGTGACCGCCGGGCCAACGAGAGGAAAGCCTCCCGTGCCTGTCAACCGCTCCACCTTCCTGCGCCGCGGAGCCGCCGTGGTCGCCGCCCTTCCCCTTCTCACTCTCGCCGCCTGCGGCTACGGGTCCGACTCCAGCAAGAGCGACTCCTCCTCCAAGCAGAAGGTCGCCGCCGGGTCGTCGAAGATCGACGGTCTGGACTCCGTGAAGATCGGTTACTTCGGCAACCTGACCCACGGCACCGCGCTGGTCGCCCGTGAGCAGGGCCTGTTCCAGAAGGAGCTCGGCGCCACCAAGGCGGACTACGCGACCTTCAACGCGGGCCCGTCCGAGATCGAGGCGCTCAACTCCGGCTCCATCGACATCGGCTGGATCGGTCCCTCCCCGTCGATCAACGGCTACACCAAGTCCAACGGCAAGAGCCTGAAGATCATCAGTGGTTCGGCCTCCGGCGGTGTGAAGCTGGTCGTGAACCCGAAGAAGATCACGTCCCTGAAGGACGTCAAGGGCAAGAAGATCGCGACGCCCCAGCTGGGCAACACGCAGGACGTGGCGTTCCTCAACTGGGCCGCGGACCAGGGCTGGAAGGTCGACGCGCAGAGCGGCAAGGGCGACGTCACGGTCGTCCGCACGGACAACAAGATCACGCCGGACGCCTTCAAGGCCGGTTCGATCGACGGCGCGTGGGTGCCGGAGCCGACCGCGTCGAAGCTGGTGGCCGAGGGCGGCAAGGTCCTGCTGGACGAGGCCTCGCTGTGGCCCGACAAGAAGTTCGTGATCACGAACATCATCGTCCGCCAGCAGTTCCTCAAGGAGCACCCGAAGGCCGTCGAGGCGGTGCTGAAGGCCTCCGTCGAGGCCAACAAGTGGATCAACGCCAACCCGGACCAGGCGAAGGCCGCGGCAAACAAGCAGCTGGAGGCGGACTCCGGCAAGGCGCTCAAGCCGAACGTCCTGGACCCGGCGTGGAAGTCGATCCAGTTCACCGACGACCCGCTGGCCTCCACCCTCAACACGGAGGCGGAGCACGCAGTCAAGGCCGGTCTGCTGGCGAAGCCCGACCTCAAGGGCATCTACGACCTGACCATCCTCAACAAGGTCCTCAAGGCCGAGGGTGAGCCCACGGTCGACGCCGCCGGTCTCGGCACCAGCTGACGCACGCCCCGAACTGTTCCCAGGAGGTGACGACCATGGCCACGACCACGACGCTCGCCAAGGCCGACGAGTCCGTCGAATACGCGGCGCGCCTCGAGCACGTCTCGAAGTCCTTCGCGACACCCGGTGGGCAGCAGCTCGTCCTGGACGACATCAGCATCGATGTCGCGCCGGGTGAGTTCGTCACCCTCCTGGGGGCCTCGGGCTGCGGAAAGTCCACGCTGCTGAACCTGGTGGCGGGACTGGACGCGCCCAGCGCGGGCTCCATCACGACGGACGGGCGCCCCGCCCTGATGTTCCAGGAGCACGCCCTGTTCCCGTGGCTCACCGCGGGCAAGAACATCGAACTCGCCCTCAAGCTGAGGGGAGTCGCCAAGGCCGACCGCCGCGAGAAGGCGGAGCGCCTGCTCGAACTGGTCCGGCTGCAGGGCGCGTACGGCAAGCGCGTCCACGAACTCTCCGGCGGTATGCGCCAGCGCGCGGCGCTGGCGCGGGCGCTCGCCCAGGAGAGCAACCTGCTGCTGATGGACGAGCCGTTCTCCGCGCTCGACGCCATCACCCGGGACGTGCTGCACGACGAACTGACCCGGATCTGGGCGGAGACGGGCGTGTCCGTCCTGTTCGTGACGCACAACGTGCGTGAGGCGGTGCGGCTGGCCCAGCGGGTGGTGCTGCTGTCGTCGCGTCCGGGCCGGATCGCCCGCGAGTGGGCGGTCGGCATCCCGCAGCCGCGGCGCATCGAGGACGCGCCCGTGGCCGAACTGTCCCTTGAGATCACCGATGTACTGCGTGGGGAGATCCGCCGTCATGGCCAGCACTGAGACGACACCGGCCCAGGACGCCGGGAGCGTCGAGGCCGGCCTGGACGCACTGGAGACCGCGGCCGTCGGCCGCCCGACGCTCCGGCAGACCCTCGTCAACAAAGTCCTGCCGCCGCTCATCGCGCTCGGCGTGGTGCTGGCCGCCTGGTTCGTCCTGTACCCGATCGTCGACGACCCGACGAAGCTGCCCTCGCCCGGTGCGGTGGGCAGCACGTTCAAGGACGCCTGGCTGAAGGGCGATCTGCTCGGCTACATCTGGACCAGCGTCTCGCGCGGTCTGCTGGGCTTCTTCTTCGCGCTGCTGATCGGCACCCCGCTGGGTCTGCTGGTGGCGCGGGTGAGGTTCGTGCGGGCGGCGATCGGCCCGATCCTGTCCGGGCTGCAGTCGCTGCCGTCGGTGGCGTGGGTGCCGCCGGCCGTGATCTGGCTCGGTCTGAACAACTCGATGATGTACGCCGTCATCCTGCTCGGCGCGGTCCCCTCGATCGCCAACGGTCTGGTGTCCGGCGTCGACCAGGTGCCGCCGCTGTTCCTGCGGGCGGGCCGCACGATGGGCGCGACGGGCGTGAAGGGCGTGTGGCACGTCGTCCTGCCGGCCGCGATGCCCGGCTATGTGGCTGGTCTGAAGCAGGGCTGGGCGTTCTCCTGGCGCTCCCTGATGGCGGCGGAGATCATCGCCAGCTTCCCCGATCTCGGCGTGGGCCTCGGCCAGTTGCTGGAGAACGCGCGCACCAACAGCGACATGGCCATGGTGTTCGAGGCCATCATCCTGATCCTCTTCGTCGGCATCGCCATCGACCTGCTGATCTTCAGCCCGCTGGAGCGCTGGGTGCTGCGCAGCCGCGGCCTTCTCGTGAAGAGCTGAACGCCCGTGTACGACAAGCCCGTTCTCCTCGTCGTCGCCCACGGCAGCCGCGATCCGCGGCATGCGGCGACCGTGCACGCCCTGGTGCGCCGGGTACGGTCGCTGCGGCCCGGGCTGCGCGTGGAGACGGGCTTCCTGGACTTCAACGTCCCGTCCGTGCACGGGGTGTTGGAGTCCCTGGCGGCGGAGGGCGTCCGCGACGTCGTGGCGCTCCCCCTCCTTCTGACCCGCGCCTTCCACGCCAAGGCCGACATCCCGGCGGTCCTGCGCGAGGCGCCGCCGCAGCTGAGCATCCGCCAGGCGGACGTGCTCGGCCCGTCCCCGCTCCTGCTGCGGGCCCTCGAACGGCGTCTGTACGAGGCGGGGCTGACGCCCGCCGACAAGTCCTCGACCGGGGTCGTCCTGGCCTCGGCCGGGTCGTCCGACCCGGAGGCGATCGCAGTGATCGCCGACATCGCGCGGGAGTGGCGGCACACCGGTTGGTGCGCCGTGCGACCTGCGTTCGCCTCCGCGTCCCTCCCCCGGACCGAGGACGCGGTACGGGAGTTGCGGGCGCTCGGCTGCGAGCGGGTGGCGGTCGCTCCGTACGTCCTGGCCCCCGGTTTCCTTCCGGACCGTATCGCCCGGGGCGCGATGGAGGCGGACGTCCTGGCCGACGTGCTGGGTCCGGCGCCGGAGGTGGCACGGGTACTGCTGGAGCGGTACGACGGGGCACGGATGCCCCGACTGGCCGCGATCGGCGCCTAAGCGCTCCGCTGGAAGTGCCGCGCTGTGCCGTCGGCCGTCCGCGGCGCCGTCGTGGCCGATCGCGCCCGCGCGGCGGAGCCGCAATCGACCGCAGCCCCGCGCCCCTTCGGGGGCGCTGCCGAACCGCTCCGGACTTCACCATGTCCGCTTAGTCGAGCAGGGCAAGCAGATGGTTCTCAAGGCGTCGGGTGAGCACGGACGGCGTCAGGTCCGTGCGGCCGAGTTCCCGCCAGGGCACGGCGACCTTCTCGGCGTCGGGGGCGAAGCCGAGGGCGTCCAGGACGCGCCAGTAGCGGCGGGCCTCCGGATCGTCGGTGAGGGTGCCGCCGGCGGCCCGGTAGTGGTCGGCGAAGCGCAGGCCGGCGGGCACACCGTGCAGCAGGGTGAGCGCGGACGAGCAGTGCGCCACATCGAGGTCGGCCGGCCCCCAGGACGTCTCCACCCAGTCGACGACACCCGTGACGGCGAGATCCGTTCCGGACCCCGTGAAGAGCACGTTTCCGGGATGGAAGTCACGGTGCAGGAAGCACGGTCGGTGGTCGGGAGCGGGACGCCGGATCACGTCCACGGCCCGGCGCCACAGCCCCGGCCGCGAGGTGTTCTCGGGAATCCGCACCCGATCCGGGGCGGTCCACGCCTCGTACGTCCGCGGCCGGTCCGCCTCCGGCACCCGCAGCCCGTGGATGGCGGCCAACTGCCGGGCGAGCAGCCGGCTTCTGCGCTCCACGTCCTCGTCGCCGTCGTCGTCCAGCCGCAGGCCCCCCGGCAGCAGCGACATCACCAGCGACGGATGGTCGCAGTGCTCCCCCGCCGCGTCGACGGCATGCAGCCGGGCGGCCGGGACGCTCGTCGGGGCGAGGAGACGGAGGATGTCGGCCTCGCGGGTGAGCAGTCCCGAAGCGGCCCTGAGATAGAAGGGTTTGACGAAGGACCGCAGCACGAGCGTGTACGGCTCCCCAGGGCCGTCGATCTCCAGCCGCCGCATCCTCGACGTCCAGCCGCCCCGCAGCGCGCCGACGTCCCGGATACGCTCCCCCGGCCGCAGACTCCGCTCCACCCACAGGCGGGTGTTGGACCAGTCCTCGGTCGTGGTCATGAAGGGGAGCCTATCGGCGAAGTGCCGTTGGCCGGCGCGGGGTGACGACGGGCGGGCCTGGTCCCGGGTCACGGTGGCCGTCGTGGCCGGCCGTGACCCGGGACGGTCGGCTCAGGACGTCGTCGTCGCGGTCACCGTGGCCGCGGGGCCGACCCCGGCGGCCGTCACCGTGGCGACGGTGACCGTGTAGGACGTGCCCGGCCTCAGTCCGCCGATGACCCGGAACATGCCCTTGGCGGAGGGCTGGGTGACCAGGACGTCCCGGCCGGTGACCTCGATCGGGTCACGTCCGTCGGAGACGGTCACCCGGTAGCCGACCACCTTGGCGTCCCCGGTCGCGGTCGGCGGGGTCCAGGCGAGGGTGGCCGCCGTGGCCGAGGTGCGCAGCTTGGGGCCGGTGGGCGCGCCCGGCAGGGCGGTCGCCGCGGTGGGCGCCAGCGGCAGTGAGGCGAGGGACGGCTCGCTGCTGCCGTACTTGTTGCTCGCGGTGACCGTCACCGTGAACGGCCCGCCGGACGACGGCAGTCCACCGATCCGCACCAGCGCCGTCCGCTTGAACTCGGCTGCCGGGACACCCTGTTGGGCGACCTGCCGACCCGTCGCGTCGTACGCCCGTGCCGTGTACGACGTCACCGGTGAACCGTTGTCCACGAAGGCCGGGTTGAAGGTGACGTACAGCGCGTCCGCGCCCGCGGTGCTGGTGCCGACGCGGGTCGGCGCCTCCGGCACCGACGGGGCTGCGACCCGGCGGCTGAGCACACCCCGGTAGGCGGGCTCGAGTCCCGCGTTGGCGAGGATCGCCGACGGCACGTCGGACAGCGCGCTCATGATGTGGTTCCCGGTCGTCACCAGCCCCTTGTTGTCGCCGTCGGCCGTGCCCTCCTCCCACCAGTTGTCCTTGACGAGGGTCGGGTCGTTGTTGCCGAGGGCGTCGCGGTAGTCGGTGTGCCGGGAGGCGACGTTGGCGTAGGAGGCGTTGTAGAGGACGTTGCCCTCGACGGTCTCGTAGGTGCAGCCGTTGTCGGTGTAGACGTTCTTGCCCAGGCCCCACTGGTCGTGGATGACGTTTCCGGTGACCTTCTCGCCGTCGGCCATGGAGGTGCCGGTCAGCCCCTGGGTGTAGATGCCGCCGCCGTCGTCGAGCCCCTGCATGTAGTCGAAGATCAGGTTGTCGCGCACGGCGTTGTCGTGGCTCGGGTTCGGGGTGGCCGGGTCGCCGATCTTGTCGGGCCAGCCGCCCCAGCCCATGGAGACGGCGCTGTAGCCGACGTGGTCGATCTGGTTGTGGGCGATGGTGTTGTGCTGGGTGTAGCCGTTGAGGATGGCCACTGCGCCGTGGTACTCGCGGGGCAGGGCGTAGAGGTGGTTGTCCGTCACCTGGACGCCGGAGGCGGGGGTCTGGCCATCCACTCCCCCGATCTCCAGTCCGTTGCCGGAGATGTCGGTGAAGACGCTTCCGCTGACGGAGGAGTCCTTGCTGCCGGTGCCCAGGTCCAGTCCGGACGCGCCGAGATGCGCGAAGACGTCGTCGGCGAACTGGATACGCTGTCCGTAGGCGAAGGACACGTTGCCGGGCATCTTCGTCCAGGAGGCGAAGGGGCAGGTGCCGCCCTCGACGTACTGGCACAGGCCCTGCGTGGCCCAGCCCCTGTCGCCGGTGATGGTGTAGCCGGCCTGGATCTCGGAGAAGCCCTCGGGCTGCGAGGGCGTCAGCCAGGTCGCGTAGCTGAACCGGATGCCGCGGAAGGCGATGTCGTGCACGGGTGCGTCGGACGTGCCACGGCCGTCGACGAGTTTCTCGGCCGCCGCCGCCTCCACATCGGCGCGGGCGAGGCTCTCGCCCTTGCGCGGCAGGTAGTAGACGGTTCGGGCGCTCTTGTCGAGGTACCACTCACCGGGCTGGTCGAGGAGTTCGTAGGCGTTCTCGACGTACGTCGCCTTGCCGTTGTTGGTCAGATGGCCCGGGCCGACCATGCTGACCGTGCGGCCGGGGATGTCGGGGAACTCGACCCGTTTGTTGGAGTTGTCCCAGCAGGGCTGGGCCATGGTGATGGTGGTGCCCTCGGCGGAGGCGATCCGGCAGCGCGGCTCGGTCCACTGGCCGAGTCCGTTGCGCTCGATGTTCCACAACGCCTCGCCGCTGGTGTAGACGAACTCGGCGTCGGACGGGTGCTTCCAGTGGGCGATCGTGTCCGAGGAGGCGGTGTAGCCGGTCGCGGTCTGGGTGAGCGTGACCGGCACGGCCCCGCGGGCCCGCTGGGCGCGCACCCCGTCCACGTACAACTGGCGGGTGTCGGTGAGCCCCTGGGGGGCGCGGGCGGCCCACAGTCCCTTGCGGCCGGGGACCTGGTGCCAGCCGACGACCTGGCGGCCGCCGCTGACGACGGTGGCGCCGGTGCCCTGCCAGATCACCCGGTGACCGTTGGTGCCGGAGTCACGGGCGTCGAGGACCAGGGGTCCGGACTGGCGGTAGGTGCCGGAGGCGAGGTGGACGGTGAGGTCGGACTTCAGGTGGGCGGTCCTGGCGCGAACCAGGTCGCGGGCGTGCTGGAGCGTGCGCACGGGATGTCGTGCGCTGCCGTCGGCATGGTCGTCGCCGGTGGGTGAGACATAGAGGTCAAAGGGCGCGGCCGCCTGGGCCGGGGCCACGAGGCCCGGGACCCCGAGGGCGAGCACGGCGGTGACAAGGGTGACCAGGGCGGCTCTTCGGTGCGTGGGCATGTACCCCTCCCGTGGGATAAGCCGGTACCCAACGCCGGGAAAGGTAGGAGCATTTGGGTGCCCCAGTCAATGAACGGGACGGAAATTGACGCGATCACCCGACCCTCAAGGTAGATTCATCGGATCAGTCGAAGCACAGAGAGCCGGTCCGGGTGCGCTTCAGCTCGAAGAAGTCGGGATGGGAGGCCAGGACCCGGAAACTGTCGAAGAGTTCGGCCGCCCGCTCGCCGCGCGGAACGGCCCTGAGCACGGGCCCGAACCACACGGTTCCGTCGACGTGCAGCGTCGGGGTGCCGACATAGCCACCGGACTCGGGCTCGACGCCGGCTTCGTGGCTGCGGCGGACGGCCTCGTCGTGGGACGGGTCGTGCGCGGCGGCCGCGAGATCGTCGGGCAGGCCCAGCTCGGCCAGCGACTCGGCGATCACCTCGTCGAAGTCCTCGGCCTTGCGCTCGTGGATGCGGGAGCCGAAAGCGGTGTAGAGATCGCGCAGGACCTTCTCCCCGTGCCGTTCCGCCGCGGCCACCGCGACCCGCACCGGACCGATCGACCGGTCGACCAGGTCCCGGTACCAGTCGGGGAGTTCGTTGCCGAGGTTGTGCAGATACAGGCTCATGACGTGGAAGCGGAGGTCGAGCGGACGCTCGCGCTCGACCTCCGTCAGCCAGCGGGAGGTGATCCAGGCGAAGGGGCAGGCGGGGTCGAACCAGAAGTCGACGCGGACGGGAGCGCTGTTCGTCATGCGGTCGACGATAGTCAGGGATTGGTTCAGTTTCCTGACCCAATCGCGCACTGTTTTCTTGGCCCAATCAGGCTCGGGGTTTCCTTGGGTACATCAGAGTGGGTACATCAGGCTCGGGCGAGCTGGGGGTCGCGGCCGCTGGAGGCGAGCGCGCGGTCGAAGGCGGGGGCGTCGTCGGGGACCGGCACCGGGTCGGCGAAACCGTCGTACTGGCGGTAGAGGGCGCCGTGCTCCTCGACCACGTGCAGCACGAACCGGGCCGCGTCGTCCGAGACGCGGTACTCCTGGCCGGTGGCGGTGGCGACGTCCCAGCCGTGGACGGCCATCTCCTTGATGACCATCGAGGCGATCTGTACGGCGGGCATCTTCGCCATGCCCAGGTCGACCTCGCCCTCCCAGACCGCCGGGTCGGCCCAGGCCGCCACGGCCCGGTCCAGCTGGGCGGCGTAGGCCGCGGGCCAGTCGGGGTCGGCGGTGAAGTCCCGGGCGGTCAGCTCCTCGGGGAGCTGCTTGCGCAGGGCCCGGTGCTCCAGGCCGTGGGAGGTGTAGAGGACCCAGTGGTTGACCAGGGCGCGGACGTCCCAGTCGGGGCAGTGGGTGGGCTCGCCGAGCCGGTCCGCGGGCACACCGCGTGCCACACGGGCCGCCTCGGCGGCGCATTCGGTCATGTACGCGTGCAGGTGCTTGGGGTCGTCGTACGTCATGCGCCCCACGCTAGGAAGGGCGCGCTCAGGACTCTTGAACAAACGCGACAGCGTCGTCGGCCAGCCGGGCCAGCTCCTCGATCGGCATCGAACCGGGCGCGCGGCGCTCGCGCGCGAAGGTGTTGGCGAGCTGCTGGAGCAGGTCGTTGAGCGGGGTCGGGACGCCGTGCAGACGGCCCAGCAGACCGATCTCGCCGTTGAGGTAGTCGGCCTCGATGGTGCCGGTGGCGCGGCTGAGGGACTGCCAGGAGGAACCACCCCCGCGCGGGGCGCCTTCGAGCGGCACCAGGTCCACCTTGTGGCCGCGCAGCGCCTGCTGCTCCTCGACGCTCGCGTACGGGATCCCGGCGGCGTCGAGCACGGCCATGCCCTCGGCCCGCACCCCCTGGTACAGCGCGCCGGCCTTCTCGCCCGCGACGGGACCGGAGACGGCCTCCAGGGCGTTGCCCAGGTTGGACAGCAGCTTGGCGTACTGCCAGCGCGCCACGTCGGGCACGACCGGCGCCTCGAAGTGGGACTTCTCCAGGTCGGCGGCGATCAGCCGGGCCGTCTCGTCGGTGCCGTGGGGATGGCGGCCGAGGTGGAGCATGCCGGTGAGCGGGGCGCCGCCGGCGGAGACGGAACCCGGTTCCAGATAGGTGGACGGCAGCCAGACGCAGACCCCGTAGACGTTGCGGAACACGCGCAGCGCGAGTCGCTGGCCCTCCACGCCGTTCTGCGCGCACAGCAGCGGCAGCCGCTCGGCGGCCGTGCCGCCGCCCGCGACCGGGGCCGGGCCCCAGGCCTGCAGCGCGGCCACGGTGTCCTGCACCTTGACGGCGAGGACGAGTACGTCGTCGGGCCTCAACTCGCCGAGCTCGCCCGGCCCTTCGACCGCGGGCAGCCGGTGGGTGTACCGCCCGTCGGGCACCGTCAGCCGCAGCCCGCCCTCCCGCAGCGCGGTCAGGTGCGCGCCCCGCGCGACCAGGACGACCTCGTGCCCCGAACCGGCGAGCCGCCCGCCGATCGCACCGCCGACGGCCCCTGCTCCGATGATGATGTAGCGCATGGGACGAGCCTCGCACAGCCCTTGACCCTGCCCCTGGGGCAGGGTCGAGCGTCCCGGCATGGACACCTGGCTGAAGCAGACGCCGTACAGCGATCCCGGCGGCCTGGACACCGGCGTGCTGCCGCGCGAACCCGGTGAACTCGCCCGACTGGTCCGGGGGTTGATCATCCACCGGGGCGAGGGCGAACCCCTCGGGTACGGGATCCCGCCGGAGCGGCTGCACCACGACGCCGAGTCGCGGTACGTCACCGAGATCCTGCGGATCCTGCGCGCACGCTCCAACCGGCCGCTCACCGAAGCCCGGCCGTACGAGGAGCGGTTCGTCGGCACGTGCCGGGACTTCGCCCTGCTGCACGTCTCGCTGCTGCGGGCCACCGGGACGCCGGCCCGGGTGCGCGGGGGCTTCGCCACGTACTTCGTCGACGGCTTCCACGAGGATCACTGGATCACCGAGTACCGCCTGCCGGACGGGACTTGGCGGCTGGCCGACCCGCAGGTCGTGCGAGCGGGGCACGACCTGGACTTCGATCCGCTGGATGTGCCGCGGAACCGGTTTCTCGTGGCCGGCGAGGCGTGGCGGGCCGTCCGGGGCGGGGCCGCGGATCCGGCGACGTTCGGGCTGTCGTGGGACGAGTCCCTGCGAGGTGCCTGGTTCGTCCGGCACAGCCTCGTCCTGGACCTGGCCTGCCGGGGCGGCGTAGAGACCCTCCCGTGGGACGGCTGGCTCCCGCTGGCCGGGGTCGAGGAACCGGGGTCCCCTTCCGAGGAGGAGCTGGCCCTGCTGGACGCGGTCGCCGCCGCCACCGACGACGAGGCCGGGCGCCTGTTCGAGGACCCTCGCCTGACCCCGCCCCGCGAGATCCTCTCCCTCGCCCCCTACCTCGGCCCGCGCAAGGTCACTCTGCCGTGAGCTCGACCAGCTTCACGACGGTGTTCCAGTTGCGGGTCGTGGCGATCACGCCCTTGTTGATGCGGGGCCTGGAGAGCACTTCGGCGAGCTTGGAGCGGCCCAGCCCCTGCGGCACGTAGAGATACAGCTCCCGCTCGCCGAGCCGGAACTCCTCGGGCAGGTAGGCCTCCCGGTCGATCTCCGCGAACCGCGCGGCGTCGACCGGCGCCGAGAAGTAGGTGACGTGCAGCTGCTTGGCCTCCAGCTCGGCGGCCGGGAAGGGGCAGGCCTCGACGACCGCCTTCAGATAGGCGTGGTCGCGGACGATCACGTCGACGGAGAAACCGAAGTGCTTCTGGATCGCGTCCGTGAGTTCGGCGGCCAGCGACTCCTCGTCGCCGTGGCCCGAGGCGAAGACGGCCTGACCGCTCTGCAGATGGGTGCGGACGCGGTCGTACCCGAGGCCGTCCATCAGCTGCCGCAGCTCGGCCATCGGCAGCTTCTTCTTGCCGCCCACGTTGATCCCGCGCAGCAGCGCCGCATACGTCGTCGTCATGGCGGACACCATAGGGCGGCCGTCGTGCCCCGTGGGGGTGGGCACGACGGCCGGCGTCCACCCGGGGGCGGACTGCGCGAAACTCTGACGGACGAGCGCGGCCGTGAGCAACCCCAACACGCAGCCGTTACTTACTCAACAAGCTTTCGTAATGACAAAGTCGGAGCGATGGCGACGGACCGGACAGCGGGCCGCCACCCCGATCACTACTCACGAGTAGCCCGGATAGATGTAAGGGGCCGTCGTCCTCCCCAACGGTGAGGCGCCCGGGTACGAGGGGATGAGTCCGGGCCACGGCACCTCACCGGGCAGCACGACGAGTTGCTCTTACACGGCCCATACCTTCGTAACGAAAGGTGGCGGCAGGGGGCTGCCACCGCGCACAAGGGGGCAAGCCCGTCATGGGGAACCGAGAAACACGGGTACGGGGCATAGCCGCCCGGGCCGGCGGCTGGAGCGCCCGCCACCGATGGGCTGCCGTCGGCATCTGGGTGCTGTTCGTCGTCCTGGCGATGGGGATCGGTTCCGCCGCGGGCCGGGTCGATCTGAAGGACAGCGACCAGCTGAAGGGCGAGACGCACACCGCCGCCCAGATCATCGATGACGCCGGGATCAAGGAACCGGCGAGCGAGACGGTCCTGATCCAGGCGAAGGACGGCCGGCTCAAGGCCACGGACAGCGAGTTCAGGGCGGCCGTCGGCGCCGTCGTCAAGGCCGTCGACGGGACCGGCAAGGTCTCGGACGTCAAGTCGCCGTACACCACGGACACGATCTCCAAGGACGGGCGCAGCGCGCTGGTGCAGTTCGACATGCGCGGCGACTCCGAGACCGCGGGCGACCGGGTGGAGCCCGTGCTGAAGGCCGTCGCCGGGGTGCAGAAGGACCATCAGACGCTGCGGATCGAGGAGATCGGCGGCGCGAGCATGCGGAAGACCTTCGACGACGCGTTCGGCGACGACTTCAAGAAGGCCGAGTACTCCGCGGTCCCGGTGGCCCTCGGCATCCTGCTGATCGCCTTCGGCGCGCTGGTGGCCGCGCTGCTCCCGGTCGCGCTGTCGATCACCGCGATCATGGCGACGATGGGGCTGATCGGCATCGTCAGCCATGTCCAGCCGATGACCGACACCGCCAACTCCGTGATGCTGCTGGTGGGTCTGGCCGTGGGCGTCGACTACTGCCTGTTCTACCTGCGCCGCGAGCGCGAGGAGCGGGCCGCGGGACGCGACGCGCACACGGCCCTGCGGGTCGCCGCCGCGACCAGTGGCCGCGCGATCATCGTCTCGGGCATCACGGTGTGCGTGGCGATGGCGGGCATGCTGTTCACCGGGCTCGCCACGTTCGAGGGCATGGGTCTGGCCTCGCTGATGGTCGTCGCCGTCGCCATGGTCGGCTCGGTGACCGTTCTGCCGGCGCTGCTGTCGCTGCTCGGCGAGCGGGTGGAGAAGGGCCGCGTCCCCTTCCTGGCCAAGGCCATGGAGCGTCGCGCCGCCCGCACGGGCGGCCAGAGCCGGTTCTGGGGAGCTGTCCTGAGGGGTGTGCTCGCCCGGCCGCTGGTGTCGGTGGTGATCGCCGCCGGTGTGCTGCTCGCCGTGGCGGCCCCCGCCCTCGGCATGAAGACCCAGAACCTCACGCTGGACCAGGAGTTCGGTGACTCGCTGCCGATCGTGCAGACGTACAACCGCGTCAACGACGCCTTCCCGGGCGGCTCCGAGCCGGCCGAGGTGGTCGTCAAGGCGAAGGACATCAACGCCCCCGAGGTGAAGTCCGCGCTCGCCGACTTCAAGGCGCGGGCGATCAGTTCGGGCGCCTCGCGCGGCCCGGTCCAGATCACCCTGCACGACGCGCAGAACATCGCCTACGTCTACGTCCCCCTGGTCGGCGGCTCCGACCTGGACAAGGCGGGCGCCAGTCTGGAGAAGCTTCGCGACGAGGTGCGGCCCGCCACGCTCGGCAAGGTGGACGGCCTCAAGGCCCCGATCACCGGGCAGGTGGCCGGTTCGAAGGACTTCAACGACCAGCTCGGCGGCGCCGTCGTCCCGGTCTTCGCGTTCGTCGTGGTCTTCGCCTTCGCGCTGATGCTGCTGTCGTTCCGCTCACTGACCATCGCGATCACCTCGATCGTGCTCAACCTCCTGTCCGTGGGCGCCGCTTACGGCATCCTCGTCGCCGTCTTCCAGCACGGCTGGGGCGCCTCGCTGGTGGGCGCGGAGGGCGTCGGCGCGATCATCACCTGGCTGCCGCTGTTCCTCTTCGTGATCCTGTTCGGCCTGTCGATGGACTACCACGTGTTCGTGGTCTCGCGGATCCGCGAGGCGCGGATGCGGGGGCGCACGACGAGGGACGCGATCCAGCACGGCGTGGTCACCACGGCCGGTGTCGTCACCAGCGCCGCGGTCATCATGGTCGCCGTGTTCGCGATCTTCGGCACGCTGTCCATGCAGTCCATGAAGCAGATGGGCGTGGGCCTGGCGGCCGCGGTGCTCATCGACGCGACGATCATCCGGGGCGTGCTGCTCCCGGCGGTGATGGCCCTGCTCGGCGAACGCAACTGGTACCTGCCGAAGTGGCTGAACCGCATGCCCGACCTCACGCACGACGAGTCACCGGAGGCCATCGCCCACTCGGCACCGGAGCACGGAGAACGACTGCCAGTCTGACGACTCCCCCTGACAGAGGGCCCGTTGGTATCCCCGGGGGAACCAACGGGCCCTCGATCACGCCCGGCGCCGGAGGAGTTCGGCCGCGGGGCGAGACGTCTGTCAACGCGCCTCTTCCCGCGCCGGCTTCGAGCAGCAGGGGTGCCTGTCGTCCGCGCGGCGGTCCTTGTCTTCCGTGCACGGTGAGAAGGGCAGCTGGGTTTCCCGTGTCGCGGTCACCGCTGGTAACGGGCGAGCACCAGGTTTCCGTCGTTTTGCAGGCGGTCGCGCAGTTCGTCGAGGTCGATCGCGCCGCTGTAGTACTCCTGGAAGGCGGGTGTGGCCACCTTGTCCTTCCACTCGGGGTAGCCGCGTACGGACTGTGCGGGCGCCGAGCGCAGGTCGGCGGCCAGGGCCGTGCCGGTGGCCCAGCCGTCCTTGGTGGTGTGCAGGGCCGGGTCCCGCAGGGCCTCGGTGCCGGTCGGCAGCATCCAGTCCCCGAGCGCCAGCCGCACCATGTTCCTCGGCCGCAGCAGGAAGTCGAGGAACGCGGCGGCCTCCTTCTTGTGCGGGCTGTCCTCGGCGATGGAGAGGGTCTGCGGGCTGACGCCCTGGGCGAGGCCGTCGGCGCCGGCCGGGGCGGGCAGCACCTGCCAGCGGAAACCCTTCGGCGCCTGCTGCGCGATCTGCTGGCGGTAGGAGAACCCGAGCGGGACCATCGCGTACTTGCCGCCGAAGAAACCGGGCAGCGTGTCCGAACCTCCGCTGCCGAGGGTCGTGGGTGAGGCGCTGTGGTCGGTGTTCGCCTGGTCGTGGATGGTGCGGGGCACGACTTCGTCGCCCGCGCCGAAGCGGATGGTGACCTTGCCGTCGGCTCCCCGGTGGAAGAGCCGGCCGCCTGTCGACAGCGACAGGTTGAGGGTCGCCGAGACCGGTTCCTTCAGCGGCCAGGCGACGCCGTACCTGCCCTTGCCGCTGAGCTGCCGGGTGACGGCCCTGAACTCCGGCCACGACCAGGGGTGTTCGGGGGTCGGGATGCGTACGCCGGACCGTTTCAGCCAGGTCGCGTTGGCGACGACGACGCGTGGCTCCTGGAGGAAGGGCACGCCGTAGACGCCGTCGCCGAAGGTGGTGGTCCGCCAACTGCGCTGGGGGATCTCGGCCTTGAGCCGGGCGGGCAGCAGGCCCCGCAGGTCGGCGAGGTAGCCGCCGTAGGCGAAGTCGGCGAGGTCGTCGGAGGCGTCGTGGATGATGTCGGGGGCCTCGCCGCCCTCGAAGGCGGTGAGGAGCTGGTCATGGACGCTGTCCCAACTCCCCTGGACATACTCGACCTTGACGTCCGGGTGGCTCGCGTTCCACTCCTGCACCAGCTGCTTGTTGGCCTCGACCGACTCCTGCTGCCAGGCCAGGGACTGGAAGCGGAGGGTGATACGGCCGTGCGCGGTGCCGTTGCCGCCGCCGGTGCAGCCGGACAGGAGCAGGGCGAGGACGAGGAGGCAGACCGCCTTGCCGCGCATCAGTTCTTCACCGCCCCGGTGAGCATCCCGCCGGTGATCCGCCGCTGGATGAGGGCGAAGACGACGAGGGAGGGCACCGTCGCGAGGAACGCGGCCGCCGCCAGCGGGCCGAGGTCGGCGACGCCCTCGGCGCCGATGAAATGGGTGAGCACCACCGGCAGCGTCTGTTTCTCCGGCGTTTTCAGCAGGACGAGGGCGAAGAAGAACTCGTTCCACGCGGTGACGAAAGCGAACAGGGCCGTCGCCGTGATGCCCGGGGCGAGCAGCGGGGCGACCACGAGGACGAGGGTCCGCACCCGTCCGGCCCCGTCGACCGCCGCCGCCTCCTCGACCTCCGTCGGCACCGCGCGGACGTACCCGACGAGCATCCACAGCGCGAAGGGCAGCGCCCACACGACGTAGACGAGGGTGAGACCGGCCAGTGCATTGATCAGCCGCAGGTTCTTCAGCACGAGGAACAGCGGGATGATCACCAGAACCAGCGGGAACGCCTGGCTGACCACGACCCAGCCGGTGGCGGCCCGGGTCAGTGCGGTGCGGCGCCGGGCCACGACATAGGCGAGCGGAGTGGCGATCAGTACGGCGACGACGGCCGCGCCGGCCGCCGCGAGCAGGGAGTTGAGGGCCGCGTGCAGCAGGGGCTGCTCGTCGAAGGCCTGGCGGAAGTTGTCGAGGGTGGGGTGGCGTGGGATCCACGTGGGATGCAGGCTGCCCAGCTCCCGAGGGGACTTGAAGGCGGTGGAGAGCAACCAGAGGAAGGGGAAGGCGAGGAAGACGAGATACGCGAGCAGGGCGACGTACTGCCCTGCCCGGGTACGGGAGTTGGCCCTCATGTGTCGTCCCCTCCCTTCAGCCGGCCCGCGAGGAACAACGCGAGCAGCACCGAGATCACCGCGACCATCACGCAGCCCGTCGCCGCCGCGTACCCGAACTGGCCGTACCGGAAGGCCTCTTCGTAGGCGAAGAGCATCGGCAGTCGGGTACGGCCGCCCGGTCCGCCGTTGGTCAGCACGTAGACCAGCGCGAAGGAGTTGAAGTTCCAGATCAGGTTGAGGGCGGTGATGGCGAGGGCGACGGGTCTCAGCGCGGGCCACGTCACCGTGCGGAAGCGGCGCCAGGCGCCCGCGCCGTCCACCGCGGCCGCCTCGTGCAGTTCGCGCGGGGTGTTCTGCAGTCCGGCGAGCAGTGCGACCGTGGTCTGCGGCATGCCCGCCCACACGCCGACGACGACCACGGCGGGCAGCGCGGTCGCGAGGCCGCTGAGCCAGTCGTGGCCGTCGCCCAGGCCGAGGTGGCGCAGGGTCTCGTTGAGGACCCCCGCGTCCGGGTTGTACACCAGCCGCCACATGATGCCGACGACGACCTCGGGCATCGCCCACGGGACGATCGCGAGGGCGCGGGCCAGCCAGCGCAGCCGCAGGTCCTCGTTGAGCAGCAGCGCGAGACCGAGGGCGAGCAGGAACTGCGGCACGGTCACCGCCACGGCCCACACCAGCCCGATCCGGAACGACTCCCAGAACAGCGTGTCGTGCAGCAGATCATGGAAGTTGAGGCCGCCGATCCACCGGGTCGGCTCGGTCCGGCCGGACTGGGAGTCGGTGAAGGCCAGCAGGATGCCGTAGAGAAGCGGGCCGACGCTCAGGACGAGGATGGGGATCAGGGCGGGCAGGACGAGGAACCAGACGGCACGGTCGGCGGGGCGCCGCACCACCTTTCCCGCATCGATCTCCGCTGCCACAGGTACCCCTCTGTGTACGGGACGCTCTTCGTGTACGGGACGCTCTTCGTGTACGGGACGCGCTTTGTGTACGGGACGATCGGGCCCGGTCATGGTCGTGAAGGCCCGGTATCCCGTCAAGGGCACGGGCACACGTCCCGGACCTGTGCGGATGCGAGACTGACCTGCGGTTGGCTGGAACCCGACGCCACACCACGGCGGACACGGAGGCGGGCGATGGACGAGGCGACGGCGCGGGACGTACTGAGCGCGGCGGGGGTGCTGCCCGCGACGGCGGAGCTGCTCGCCCTGGGCGAGAACGCGGTGTTCGCCGACGGTGACCTGGTGGTCAAGGTGGGCCGTGACGCGGAGCTGCTGGAGCGGGCGCGGCGGGAGGTGGACGTCGCGCTGTGGCTGGCCGAGGCAGGGGTCGCGGCCGTGCGGGTGGCGGAGCCGAAGCCGTTGCTGGTCGAGGGGCATCCGGTGACCGTGTGGCACCGTCTGCCGGATCCCGTACGGCCCGCCGAACCACGGGATCTGGCCGAACTGCTGCGGGTGGTGCACGCACTGCCCTCGCCCCCGTTCGCCCTGCCGCCACGGGAGTTGCTGGGCGGGGTGGAGCGGTGGCTGCGGCTGGCGGGGGATGCCATCGATCCGGCGGATGCGGCGTATCTGCGCGAGCGGCGGGACGGGTTCGCGGCGGCCGCGGCCGCGTTGACGCCGCGGCTGGCTCCGGGGCCGATCCACGGGGACGCGTTGCCCCGGAACGTGTACGTCGGGCCGGACGGGCCCGTGCTGGTGGATCTGGAGACGTTCTCGGCGGATCTGCGGGAGCACGATCTGGTGGTGATGGCTCTGTCGCGGGACCGGTACGGGTTGCCTGCCGCGGCTTATGACGGGTTCGTGGCTGTTTACGGGTGGGATGTGCGGGAGTGGGAGGGGTGCTCGGTGCTGCGGGGGGCTCGGGAGACGGCGAGTTGTGCGTGGGTGGCTCAGCATGCGCCGAGCAATCCGGCGGCGTTGGCCGAGTTCGAGCGGCGGGTGGCGTCGTTGCGGGACGGGGACGAGGCGGTGCGGTGGTATTCGTTCTGAGCGCCTAATGGGTGGGGTGGTGTCCGTCATGGGGCGAGTGCGGGTCTCCGTCGCTGTTCCGGATCGTTCCCGCCGCCTGCCTCAGCTCGACCAGTACTCTTCGGACCGCCGCCCTGGCCGTGCGTTCCGGGCGGTGGAGCGCGTCGATGTGGCGTCTGGCCTGTACGCCGCTGAGGGGCTTGAGGACCAGGTCCGGATGTGGGCGCGTCGTCCAGCGGGGCATCAGGGCCAGGCCCCCGCCCGCCGCCACGGCCTCCGCCGCCACCGCGAACTCGTTGATGCGGTGGGCCAGGTGGAGGCGGCGGCCCGCTGCCGCGCCGATCGCCTCGATGGTGGCCATGACCGGGAAACCGTCGTGCACGGTGATCCAGGGCTGGTCGGCCACGTCGCGAGGGGTCACCCGGTCTCCGGCGGCGAGTGGGTGGTCGGCCGGCATCGCGACGTCGAGGGGTTCGCGCAGGAGCGTCGTCGCCATCACCGTGGCCGGCCAGGGCGGGGCGTGGTCCAGGCGGTGGGCCAGGACCAGGTCGTACTCCCGGGTGAGCCGGGGGAAGTCGCTCTGCGTCACGTCCTCGTCCCCGAGGGCCAGGACGGGGTTGTCCGGACCGTCGAGCGCGCGCAGCAGGAGCGGGAAGAACGCCGCGCCCGCGCTGTGGAACGCGGCCACCGACACCTCACCGTCGGGCCGGTTCAGGAACTCCTCCACACTGTGCCGGGCCCGCTCCAGTGCCGACTCGACCTCGATCGCCGCGCCCGCCAGGGTCTGCCCGGCGTCGGTGAGCACCAGCCGGCGGCCCTGGCGCTCGGTGAGCGGCACCGGGATCGCGCGCTGCAGCAGCCGCAGCTGTTGGGAGATCGCCGACGGGGTGACCAGCAGCGCCTCGGCGACCGCGGTGACGCTGCCTAGTTCGCCTAGCTCCCGCAGGATCCGCAGTTGCCGTTCGTCCATACGTCCAGTCTAGGAGCACGATGTAGGATTCCTAAAAGATCGTTTAAGAAACTGGTACTGGGCTTCATGGACGGTTCCGGTGCACCGTGGGCCCATGTCCGACATCCGCCGTACCGATGCAGTCCTTCTCCTGGTCGCCGTCGTCTGGGGTTCGAGCTATCTGTCCGCCCAGACGGCCACCTCCGCCCTGCCCGTGCTGGTGGTGCTGTTCGCGCGCTACGCCCTGTCCGCGCTCGCCTGTCTCGGCCTGGTCGCCGTGGGCCCGGGGCCGCGCCGGTGGACGCGCGACGAGCTGCGGCTCGGCGTGCCGCTGGGGTTGACGCAGGCCGCGGTGCTGGTCGTGGAGACGTACGGCGTCGCCCACACCAGCGCCGCCAACGCGGGGCTGATCATCAGCCTGACCATCGTGCTCACCCCGCTCCTCGACCGTCGGCGCGGCGGGCCGCCTCCCGTCTTCTTCGCCGCCGCCGGGGTGTGTGTCGTGGCCGTCGGGCTGCTGATGTCCGGTCACGGGTTTCACGCCCCGCGGCTCGGCGATGTGCTGATGCTGGGGGCCGCGGTGGTCCGGGCCGGGCATGTCGCGCTCGTGGGTCGGCTGACCGTCGGCCGGGCCGTGCGTCCGCTGCACCTGACGACCGTGCAGACCCTCGTCGGCACGGCCCTGTTCCTGCCGGTCGCCGTCCCCGGCATGCCGGACCTGGCCCGGGCCGGTACGGCGACCTGGCTCCAGCTCGTCTATCTCGCGCTGTTCTGCAGTGTGTTCGCCTTTCTCGCGCAGACCTGGGCCGTGCAGCGCACCTCCGCCAGCCGGGCCAGCCTGCTGCTGGGCACGGAGCCGGTCTGGGCCTTCGCGGTGGGCATCGCCCTCGGCGGCGAGCGGCTCACCGCCCTCACCGCGCTCGGCGCGGCCCTGATGGTCTTCGGAACCTACTGGGGTCAGGCGATCGAGCGCGCCCATCGCACCGCCGCCGCCCCGCCCGAAACCGGACTCCCCGTACCCGACAAGGACATCCGATGCCGGACCACGACACCTACCAGCGTCTGATCGACCTTCTCGACGCCTCCCACGTCGACTACACGCTGATCGACCACGCCCCTGAGGGCACCACCGAGACCGTCAGCGCGCTGCGCGGGCATCCGGTGTCGCAGGCCGCGAAGTGCATCGTGCTGCGGGTGAAGGTCGACCGCCGCACCACCCGGCACGTCCTGGCGGTGGTTCCCGGGGACCGGCGCGTGGACCTGGACGCCGTCCGGACACTGTTCGCGGCCCGGTACGCCGGCTTCAGCGACGCGGGGACGGCCGAGCGGCTGGCGCGGGCGGTGCCCGGTACCGTGCTGCCGTTCAGCTTCGATCCCGAACTGGAGCTGGTCGCCGACCCGGAGGTCGTCGAGCGGCCGCGGCTGTACTTCAACGCGGCCCGGCTGGACCGGTCGCTGTGCATGTCCGGTGCGGACTACGAGCGGGTCGCGCGGCCCCGTGTGGTACCGGTCTCGGGACCCGCGCCGGCCTGAACGGACCTCACACCGGTGCCGGTCTCGGGACCCACGCCGGTCCGAACGGACCTCACACCGGTGCCGGTCTCGGGACCCACGCCGGTCCGAACGGACCTCACACCGGTGCCGGTCTCGGGACCCACGCCGGTCCGAGCGGCCCCCACACCGGTGCCGGTCTCGGGACCCCCGCCGGTCCGAGCGGCCCTCACACCGGCTCGTCCGTCAACTCCCGCAAGGGCCATGTGCCGTCGACCACGGCGGTGGCGTCGCCCTTGCCGCGCAGGAAGCTCTGGAAGTCCGCCGCCCATTGCGCGTACCACTCGATCTGGCGGCGGTGCAGTTCCGCCGGGCCGAGGGCCGCGATCTTGGGGTGACGGTCGGCTATCGCGCAGGCCAGTCCGGCCGCGGCGAGGGCGTCGGCGGAGGCGTTGTGAGCGGCGTCGAGCGCGACGCCGTACTCGGTGCAGACGGCTTCGAGGTTGCGCTTGCCGCGGCGGTAGCGGTCCACCCAGCGGTCGATGGTGTACGGGTCGACGACGGGGGCGGGATCGAGGCCGCCCAGGCGGTCGCGCAGGGACGGCAGTCCGTGGCGCCGCAGTTCGGCGGAGAGCAGGCTGAGGTCGAAGGCCGCGTTGTAGGCGACGACCGGAACGCCGTTCTTCCAGTAGGTGGTGAGGACGTCCGCGATGGCGTCCGCCACGCGGTCGGCGGGCCGGCCCTCGGCGGCCGCCCGTTCGTTGCTGATCCCGTGGACCGCCACCGCGTCCGCCGGGATCTCCACGCCCGGGTCCGCCAGCCACTCCCGGCGCCCCAGGGGCTGCCCGCCCCTGACCTCGATCACGGCCCCCGTGACGATGCGCGCCTCGCGCGGGTCCGTCCCGGTCGTCTCCAGGTCGAAGCCGATCAGCAGCTCCCGGTGCCAGCCCATGGGCGGCCCCCCTTCTTGGTGGTGCTTTCCCCCAGTGGTCTCCACCTTCCCATGGGCCACTGACAATCAGGGGACCGCGTTCCGCTTACCGTTCGGGACAGTTCACGACACCGGGCGCGAATCCGCCCACGTCGCCTCGAACTCCTCGCGGTATGTCGGGAAGAGGCCGTTGTCGACCCCTTCGTTCTTCTCGTCCGACTTGACCACGCGGCCGCCATTGCGCAGCACGAGCACCGGCGCCTCCATCCCCCGGGACCTGCGCAGATAGGACTGCACGACGGCGATGCCGTCCGAGCCGTCGCCGTCGACGAGGTAGGCGGAGAAGCGCGGTGTCTCGTCGTAGACCTGGATCTCGAAGGCGCCGGGGTCGCGCAGCCGGGAGCGCACCCGGCGCATGTGCAGGATGTTCATCTCGACCGAGCGGCTCAACTCGCCGCGTTTCATGCCCAGTTCGCGTTCGCGGCGCTTGACGGCGCTGGAGGCCGGGTTGAGGAACAGCAGCCGCACCCGGCAGCCCGCCTCGGCCAGGCGCACCAGTCGGCGGCCGGAGAAGTTCTGCACGAGCAGGTTGAGGCCGATGCCCACGGCGTCCAGGCGGCGGGCACCGCCGAAGATGTCCTCGGCGGGGAACTGGCGCAGCAGCCGCACCCGGTCGGGGTGCACGGCGACCACGTCCGCGTACCGGTCGCCGACCAGGTCCTCCACCGCGTCCACGGGCAGCCGGCGGGCCGAGGGCACGTCGCCGGCCGCGCCGAGCATGTCCAGCAGCCGGGCCGAGGCCCGTTCGGCCTGGTTCAGGACGGCCTCGGACAGGGCCCGGTTGCGGGAGACGACGTTGCGGGTCACCTCCAGCTCGTCCAGGGCCAGTTCGACGTCGCGGCGGTCGTCTATGTACGGCTCGAAGCACGGCCAGTGCTGCACCATCAGCTCGCGCAACTGGGGCAGGGTGAGGAAGCTGAGGACATTGTCGTCGGCCGGGTCCAGCAAGTAGCCCTTGCGGCGGCTGACTTCGCGTACGGCGACCGCCCGCTGCACCCACTCCTGGCCGGCCGGTCCGGCTGCGGCGATCACCCACTCGTCGCCGTGGACGGGTTCGTAGATGGGGCGCAGAACAGCGGCCACGACCGCGCGCAGCCGCTGTTCGACGAGGTTCAGCCAGATGTAGGCGCGGCCGGCTCGCTGGGCGCGCGTACGCACCTCACGCCAGGCCTCGGCGTTCCAGTCCAGCTCCGGCCCGATGGAACCGGTCTCCATGGGCCTGGCCAGGGACACCGTGCCGGGCGGGACGTCTGCGGAGTTCCCCTCGTGACCCTCGTCACCAGGGGGCAGCTCCAGCCCTCCCGAGCCCACCCAAGCACCGCCTTCCACTCCCCCGAGCACACCCCATGTCAACGATCAAGGAAGCGTACTCCGCGAGCGGGCGGCGGTGCAGCCGGATGGGCAGGTCGATTCTCAACTGGGTTAGTGCCAGTGCCCGTTCTCACCGGCGAGGGCGGCCGGAGTGAGCGGATTCATAGCGGTGACGTCGCGCGGGGCGATGGAGAAGCCCTGCCAGTGGACCGGCATCGGCTGCTGGTCCTCGTCCCTGGCTATGTGGTGGAAGCCCACGTTGACCCAGACGATCGGGTGGGTCAGGGTCTGCCCGTTCACCCAGGTGTCGACCGACTTGCCGTGTCCGGCACCGCAGTTGAGCGGGTTGCCGCTGGCGTACTGCTCGCACGGGTTGTACTCGGTGAAGTACAAGTCGTGCTTGGTGAAGTTGTGCCCCGGGTACTTGGCCGTCGGCCCCTGCACGAGCTCGTACGAGCGCGCGTGACCGTCCTTGTTCTTGCCGGCCGTGCTGACCACCCGCCACCAGCGCATGTCCTTGGCGTCGCCCGCCAGTTCCTTGGTGACCTTGGTCATCGTCGTCTTGTTGGTCGGCGCCTGCTGGCCGCCCACCGGCGGGCTGACGACCGAGTCGTACTGCTCGACGTTGGCCTTGGAGGAGCCGTCGAGGCCGAAGTCGAGCCGCCAGAAGATGTTGTGGCTGTGGCTGGTGGCGTACGCCCGGGCGCCCTTGCCGATGGGCCAGCCGCGGCCGTCGCCCGCGTCGTAGTCGTCGGGCGAGAGGCTTCCCGTCGCGCCGGCGTTCATGGTCATCGTGCCGTCGTCCTGGAAGCGCCACTCGGTGATGTACTCGTACCAGCCGACCTTGTTGACCGTGTAGAGCAGCAGGTCCTTGCCCTGCGCCTGGTAGGTCTTGTTGGCGTCGGAGAGCATGTGGTACGCGTGTCCGCGGGAGCGCGTGGTGGCGCACAGGCCCTTGATGTTCGGCGAGTCCGAGTAGAAGGGCTCGGGCACCTTGACGGTCTTGATGGTGCCGCCCGGGCACTCGGCGGGCGTGAGGTTCAGCAGGCCGTTGCCGAAGCTGTAGTCCGTGACGTCGTTGTACTCGATGCTGCCGTCGTCGTACGGCACGTCGATCTGGGCGAGCTTGGCGCTGTTGAGCACCTTGATCGGCTTGGACTCACCGGGCGGCTGGTAGGAGATGTCGTCCAGGATGACCCCGGACCGGCTCTCGAAGCGCCAGCACATGCGCCAGGTCGTCCCGGTGGAGAGCTTCTGCTCGATCTGGTAGGCCGCGCTGCACGCCGGGGCGGCGGCCGGAGCGGCGGCCTCCTTGTGGTCGGCGAAGGCGGGGGCGGACGCCGTGCCGCCGAGGGCGAGTCCGACGGCGAGCGGGCCGACCATGGCCCGCCTGCGCAGCGCCCCCTGGCGGGCACGGCTGTCTCTGTTGACGCGCATGAAGAAATGGCTCCCTTACAGGAGATGTGGGTTTGAGAAGTGGACGGAGGCCGGGTCAGCCGATCTTGACGACCTTGCGGGCACTGAGGTCGATCACGAAGTCCCGGGCGTCGATCCAGGCGCCGTTCTTGACCTTCGGGAACAGCCGGGTGCAGCGGTGCGCGCCGCACTTGTCGAGCGCGGCCGGCCGGATGCCCGGGGTGGCCCGGAACACCATGCTGGTCAGCGTCAGCTGGTCCGGTGAGGTGAGCTCCTTGCCGGTGGCGTCCTTGTAGTCGGCCTTCAGGCCCGCGCCCAGCGGGTCCGCGATCAGCAGCCGGGCGGCCTCGGTCTGCTCGGCGATGCTCAGCGGCGGCTGGACGTCGTGCTGGGTGCTGGTCCCCTCGACCTTGCCCGTGTCCAGGTTGACGGTCTTGGTGACGACACTGTCGTCGCGGTAGTCGTAGAAGGTCACGTCCGCCCGCCGGGGCGCCGTCAGGCTGTCCGGCTGGTCGGTGTCGGGCTCGGCCAGCTCGACGGTGAGGCGCTGCGGTCCGCGGGCTCCCCGGACGTTCTCGCCGGTGTTGAGCGGCTGCGGGCTCAGCGCGATCTTCTCGACCCGCTTGGTCTCGTCGTCGGTCAGCGGGTCGAGGCCCTTGCCCTTGTCCCCCTCGGCCGGTGCCTGCTGGACGACCCCGGGCGCGGGTGTGCCGTCCGCCTGGGCCGCCTGGCTGGCGGTCCGCGTGCCCGCGGCCCCTCCGGACTCGTCGGCCCCCGCGGTCCCCGGAAGGGTGATTCCGACCATCACGGCGGTCCCGGCCACCGCCACTGCCGCACCGGCCACCACCTTGCCCAGGTGGCGGTGCACTATCTTGCGCACATTTCCCCCACTCCCCCCTCGGTCACGGGAGTATTCGATTGCCCCACAGGTAAGCCTTGGAACAGGCATACCGCCTATGCACTGGTCGGGAGGTAAGAGGGACGTAAGTCATAGGTGGTTCCATCAGTTTCCGGGAGACTCGACGCCAAGGCGCCACGAGGGCGCTCTGCACCTGAAAGAGTCGTATCCATGCAGGTCTGGCCTGGCGAGGCGTATCCGCTCGGTGCCACGTACGACGGCGCCGGCACCAACTTCGCGGTCTTCACGGAGGCCGCGGACCGAGTAGAGCTGTGTCTGCTGCACGACGACGGCTCGGAGACGGCGGTGGAACTGCGCGAGAGCGACGCGTTCGTACGGCACGCGTACGTGCCCGGGATCATGCCCGGACAGCGTTACGGCTTCCGGGTGCACGGGCCGTACGACCCCGGACGCGGACTGCGCTGCAACTCGGCGAAGCTGCTGCTCGACCCGTACGCGCGTGCGATCAGCGGTTCGGTCCGCTGGGGCGAGGAGGTGTACGGCTACCACTTCGACGCGCCCGAGGAGCGCAACGACCTGGACTCGGCGCCGCACACCATGACGTCGGTGGTGGTCAACCCGTACTTCGACTGGGGCGACGACCGCCGGCCGCGGCGCGGCTACCACGAGACGGTGATCTACGAGGCCCATGTGAAGGGCCTGACCATGCGGCACCCGGGGCTGCCGAAGGAGCTGCGCGGCACCTACGCGGCGCTCGCGCACCCGGCGATCATCGAGCACCTGGTGGAGCTCGGCGTCACCACGCTGGAGCTGATGCCGGTCCACCAGTTCGTGAACGACCACCGGCTGGTCGACATGGGCCTGAACAACTACTGGGGCTACAACACGATCGGTTTCTTCGCCCCGCACAACGCGTACGCCTCCTGGGGCGACCGCGGCCAGCAGGTCCTGGAGTTCAAGTCGGCGGTCCGGGCGCTGCACGAGGCCGGCATCGAGGTCATCCTCGACGTGGTCTACAACCACACCGCCGAGGGCAACCACCTGGGCCCCACGCTGTCCTTCAAGGGCATCGACAACCCGCAGTACTACCGTCTGACCGACGATCCCCGCTACTACATGGACACCACGGGGACGGGGAACTCGCTGCTCATGCGGTCCCCGCACGTGCTGCAGCTGATCATGGACTCGCTGCGGTACTGGGTCACCGAGATGCATGTCGACGGCTTCCGCTTCGACCTCGCGGCGACCCTCGCCCGGCAGTTCCACGAGGTGGACCGGCTGTCGTCGTTCTTCGACCTGGTGCAGCAGGACCCGGTGGTCTCCCAGGTGAAGCTGATCGCCGAGCCCTGGGACGTCGGCGAGGGCGGCTACCAGGTGGGCAATTTCCCGCCGCTGTGGACGGAGTGGAACGGCAAGTACCGCGACACGGTACGGGACCTGTGGCGGGGCGAGCAGCGCGCGCTCGCCGAGTTCGCGTCCCGGCTGACCGGCTCCTCGGACCTCTACCAGGACGACGGGCGGCGCCCGCTGGCCTCGATCAACTTCGTCACCTGCCACGACGGCTTCACCCTGCACGACCTGGTGTCCTACAACGACAAGCACAACCGGGCCAACGGCGAGGACAACCGGGACGGCGAGAGCCACAACCGGTCGTGGAACTGCGGGGTGGAGGGCGAGACCGACGATCCGGCGGTGCTGGAGCTGCGCGCCCGCCAGATGCGCAACTTCGTCGCCACGCTGATGCTGTCCCAGGGCGTGCCGATGATCAGCCACGGGGACGAGGTCGCCCGCACCCAGCAGGGCAACAACAACGCCTACTGCCAGGACAACGAACTGTCCTGGGTGCGGTGGCCGGACCCGGACTCCCCGGACCCCGAGGGGCTCGACACCCAGCTGCTGGCCTTCACGCGGGCGATGGTGTGGCTGCGCAAGGACCACCCCGTCCTGCGCAGACGGCGCTTCTTCCACGGGCGGCCGGTGGAGGGCACCCACGACGAGCTGTCGGACATCGCCTGGTTCACCCCCGAGGGCCGGGAGATGACCCAGCAGGACTGGGACTCGGCGCAGGCCTCGGCGCTGACCGTGTTCCTGAACGGCAACGCGATCTCCGAGCCCGGCGCACGCGGGGAGCGGATCACCGACGACTCGTTCCTGCTGATGTTCAACGCCTCGCCCGAGACGCTGGACTTCGTGGTGCCGGTCAACCACGGCCGGCAGTGGCAGGTGGTGGTCGACACCGCCCGCCCGGACGGAGTACCGCCGGACACGGGCCCGAAGGTGCAGGCCGGGGACCGGCTGACCCTGGTGGACCGGAGCCTCACGGTGCTGCAGCGGCCCGTGTGAGCGACACGGGCACGCACGCGTGGCGGGCGCCATGACACGAAAGCCGGCGGGAGGGGTACGTAGCTCTGCATGACACCTGAGCGTCCCCTCCCCCCGGTGCCCACGGCCACCTACCGGCTGCAGCTGCAGCCCGAGTTCCCGTTCGCGGCCGCGGCGTCGGCGGTGCCGTACCTGGCCTCGCTGGGCGTCTCGCATCTGCATCTCTCCCCCGTCCTCGAGGCCGTGCCCGGCTCCGCGCACGGGTACGACGTCGTCGACCACGCGCGCGTGCGGGAGGAGCTGGGGGGTGAGGAGGGGTTGCGCGCGCTGGCGCGCACGGCGCGCGAGCACGGGCTAGGGCTGATCGTGGACATCGTGCCGAACCACATGGCGATGGCGCCGCGGCACAACCGCGCCCTGTGGGAGGTGCTGCGGGAGGGGCCGAAGTCGCCGTACGCGCGCTGGTTCGACATCGACTGGGAGGCGCAGGGCGGGCAGGTGCTGCTGCCGGTGCTGGGCGGACCCCTCGGCTCGGTCGTCGGCGAGCTGCGCGTCGACGGGGACGTGCTGCGCTACTACGACCATGTCTTCCCGCTCCGCGAGGGCACCGAGGAGCTGCCGCTGCCGCAGCTCCTGGACGCCCAGTGGTACCGCCCGGTGTGGTGGCGGCTGGCCCGCACCGAGCTCAACTACCGGCGTTTCTTCAGCATCTCGGAGCTCATCGGGGTGCGGGTGGAGGATCCCGAGGTCTTCGAGGCCACCCACGACAAGATCCTCCAGCTGCTGCACGAGGGGGTCGTCGACGGGCTGCGCGTGGACCACCCGGACGGGCTCGCCGACCCGGACGGCTATCTGCGGCGGCTGCACGAGGCGACCGGCGGCCGCTGGACGGTCGTGGAGAAGATCCTCTCCGACGGCGAGCACCTGCCGGCCTCCTGGCCCGTGGCGGGCACCACCGGGTACGACGCCCTGCGGCACGTCGACGGGCTGTTCACCGACCCGGCGGGCTTCGGGGAACTCCTCGGCCAGTACCGGCGGTTCGCGGCCCCGCAGACCGACCGGGGCGGCGACTGGGCGGCGACGGTACGCCGGGCGGCGTACAAGGTGCTCACGCACGAGCTGGCCGCCGAGGTCGACCGGCTGACCCGGGTGGTGAGCAGGCTGTGCGCCGCCTCGCCCGACCCGCACCTGCGCGACCGGGCTCCCTGGGCGCTGCGCACGGCCCTGACGGAGCTGCTGGTGCGGTTGGAGGTCTACCGGCCCTACGCCTCCGGTGACGCCGCCTCCGTACTCACCGAGGAGGCCGCGGCCGAGGCACGGCTCGCCTTCGTCGTCCCGGAGGAGGCCGGAGCGGTGGACGTGGTGCGGGGCCTGCTGCTGGGGCGGGGCGGTGAGGGTCCCGAGTACGTCGAGTTCCGCACCCGGTTCGCCCAGACGGCGTCCGCGCTGCGCGCCAAGTCCGTGGAGGACACCGCGTTCTACCGTTATGTGCCGCTGCTGTCGGCGAACGAGGTGGGCGGGAATCCGGGCGCCCCGGCGCTGTCCCCGGAGGAGTTCCACGCGTACTGCGCGCGCGTGCAGCGCGACTGGCCGGCGAGCGGAACGGTGCTCTCCACGCACGACACCAAGCGCAGCGCCGACGTACGGGCGGCGCTTGAGGTGCTCACCGAGTGCCCGGGGCGCTGGGCGGACGTCCTGGCGGAGGTGACGCGCACCGGTGAGGGCGTGCCGGACGCGCAGCTGGCGTGGGCGGCCTGGCAGACGGTGTTCGGGCTCGGTCCGGCGGACGAGGAGCGGGTGCGGCAGGCGCTGCTGAAGCATGTGCGCGAGGCGGGGCTGTTCACGAGCTGGACCGAGCAGGAACCGGCGTACGAGGAGGCGGTGGCGGCGTTCGTCGCGGCGGGCCCGTGCGGGGCGCCCGGCGAGCACGTCACCGCCCTGCGGGAGGCGCTGGAGCCGCACATCCGGGCCAACGTGCTCGGTGCGGCCCTGGTCCACCTGACGATGCCGGGCGTGCCGGACGTCTACCAGGGCACGGAGGCCGAGTACCTGGCCCTCGTCGACCCGGACAACCGTCGCCCGGTGTCCTTCCCGCCGGACGCCCCCGGCGACAAGGGCGCGCTGACGGCGGCCGCCCTCGGGCTGCGCGCCCGGCGGCCCGGCGCCTTCGGGGAAGCGGCGGCCTACACGCCGCTCGCCGCGGAGGGACCCGCTGCGGAGCACTGTCTGGCCTTCGCGCGCTCCGGGGAAGCCGTCACGGCGGTGACCCGCCTGTCCCTGCGGCTCGCGGAGGCCGACGGCTGGCGGGACACGGTGCTGCCGCTGCCACCGGGACGCTGGGCGGACGTCCTCGCTCCGGAGCGGGAGTTCACGGGGCACGCACGCGTGGAGGAGCTTTTCGCACGGTTGCCGGTGGCGCTGCTGGAGCGGACGGACTCCGACTGAGGACCCGGGGACCGCGGGTCGGGACCCAGGGTCGGGAGCGCGACGGGGTCACATATCGCGAACTTCACGCCGGGCGTGCGCGCCGTCGTCCTGCGCCGTGGTGTTGTCCGGGCGCCCCGCTTGCACCCGCGTGCGCTTCCGGGGTGCGCGCAGGGAAACGGCGCGTGCGGGCGTGTGTGGGGAGCGGTCGCGCGCGTGTGCCCTTGCGAAGGGGTTGTTCCGGCCGGCGGTAAATGCATCTGGGCGCCCCTGGAGGCTCCCCCGGGGCGACCTTGACAGGGGGCGGAGACCGTGGGGTACTGCGGATTGCGAAGCCAGGCGGACTGGACGGGGGTGAGTCTCCTGCCGCAGCTGCGTTACCCCACTGTGCCCCAACTCGTCTCGTCCGCGAGGGCGTTGGCCATCCATCGGCCCACCCTGTGCACGCTGAGACAGGTGGGTGTCTCCCGCGCCGGGCGCCCCCTGCACCTGCTGTCCGTGGGCCATGCCCGACGGGCCGTACTGGTCGTCGCCGGCGCCCACGCCAACGAGCCCACCGGCGGCTCCACCCTCCTCGCCCTGGCCGAACGGGTCCTACGGGAACGGGAGTTGCGCACCGACACCTCCTGGCACTTCCTGCTCTGCGCCGACCCCGACGGCGCGAGCCTGCACGTCACCCCGGCGCCGCGCACCCTGCTCGACTACCACCTCGGCTTCTTCCGGCCGGCCGCCGAGGAGCAGCCGGAATGGTCACCCGCGGTACTGCCGCCGGACCGGCTGCCGCCCGAGACTCGGACGCTGACCCGGGTCATAGACGAGCTGCGGCCCTACCTCCAGGTGACGCTGCACGGGACCGACCTGGGCGGCAGCTGGGTGCAGCTGACGAAGGACATCCCGGGGCTCGCCGAGCCGTTCGCCAAGTCCGCCGCCCAGCTGCACATCCCGGTGGAGACGGGTGCCTCGGACGCCGCGGGCTGGTCCGCGTCCGGGCCCGGGGTGCATGTGATGCCGTCGCCGGGCGCGGGAGCCGCGTACCCGAGCATGCCGGACGACGCGCGGCAGAGCACCTGGTACCACACCCACCGCTACGGCGGCCTGACCGCGGTCGTCGAGGTGCCGATGTGGGCGAGCGACCTGGTGGACGACCCGGCGCCGCATCCCGCGCCGGCCGCCGCGATACGCCGGCTGGCGCGCCGGCTGCTACGGGACGGGCTGGAGGTGGAGCGGGTGCTCGCTGACGCGCTGCCCCGCCTGGAGGGCGTCGACGGGCCGCTGCTGCGGGCCGCGAGGTGGGCGCTGGAGCTGGTTCCGGGGCTGGCCGCGGACTGGATGCACACCCCGCCCGCCGACGACACCATGGCGTACGTCGGGAGCGTGGACGCGTTCGGGCGGCGGCTGCCCTTGCGGGCCGCGGCGATGCTGCTGCGGGTCCTGCGGGAGACCGACGACCGCGCGGCGCCGCACCTGGAGCGGCTGGTGTCGACCTGGAGCGACTCCTTCGCCGAGCGCTTCCGGGCCCGCTGGGTACCGCTGGAGCACCAGGTCGAGCACCAGTCCCGCACGGTGGTGGCGGCCGCCCTGCACGCACGCGACGGAACGGCCTGAGCAACGGCGCCCACGCGCGCGTACGGGGGCGCCGCCACCCGCCACACACCAGGCGCGCGCGGGACCCCGCAACCCGCCACACACCGCGCGCGTACGGGACCCCGCGACCCGCGGCGCACCGCGCGTGTCACCCGTCGAGCGCGAAGACCTCCCTCGTGCGCGCCCCGAGGGCGCATGCGTTGGGGAAGGTCTGGACGTACTCGACCTCCCGGCCGCTCCACTGTCCCCGCGCGTGCACGGTGACCGGCGCGTAGACCATCGGGCACATGACGTCCCTGGCCGGGAGCGCGCCGATGTCGCCGTCGACCGCCGCGAGCTCGGCGCACGCCTCGACCGCGCGCGCGTGTCCCTGGGGCGGATCGCACAGCAGCAGGGTGCCCCGGGTGTCGCTGGAGCGGGAGTCTCCCTTGGTGACGGTGAGGTAGAGCCAGCTGCCCGGCAGGTGGTGGCCGGGGGTCGCCTGGGCCTGGGGCGCGGCGGCGAGGAGCAGCGCGGCCGCCAGCAGGGCGCCGCGTACCGCTTTCGCTGTGGTGCTGATCGTCATTCCAGATGCATCGGCACGGCGGCCCCGGAACCCCACCCCGGCTCACCCGAACGGGAGCACGCGGGCGCGTACCGCTCGGCGAGTTCGAAGGCGTGCAGGACGACGCGCGACTGGTACTCGACCTGGCGCGCGACCGGGATCCAGCGGGCCCCGCAGCCGTCGAGGTAGTCGGCGCACCACTCGCCGATGAGCCGGTCCAGGTCGGGCAGCACCCCGGCCGGATCGCGCCCGGCGCCGGTGACGAGCTGGTGCAGCAGCCCCGCCGTGCGCAGGGCGAGCCGCCGGCCGGCGATGCGCAGGGCGGCCAGATGGGCGGTGCTCAGCGGCGGGAGCGGGCGCGTCCCGTCGGCGATGTCGGGGTCCCAGGTGTCGGCGAGGCCGGGGCAGACCAGTAAATAGTCGTCCACCGGCGCGAGCAGGCGGGCCGCGTCCGGCGCGCCCGTCGTGTGCGGGCGCAGCCGCGCGAGGAGCCGCTCCAGCAGCTGCGCGTCGCGTCGCAGGGTGTGGCTGACCGTGCGCAGCACGGCGGCGCGGTCGGCGGGCGGGGAGCTGTCCTCGACGGCGGCCACGCCCCACATGGGTGCCTCGACGACGGCCGTGACCGTGCCGTGCCGGTGCGGGTGGTACCAGGTCGACTCGACGGCGGCCTCGGTGATGGCGGCGGCCAGGTCGCCGGGCCGGGGCGGCGGGATGCGGTAGACGGCCGGACCGATGTTGGGCCAGTACAGGGTGTCGTACGGCCCCAGTTCGCGCGGGATGCCGAGGCGGGCCGCGGTGTGCGCGACGCGCTGGGCGAGGCCCGGCAGGTCGCGGGTGAGCTCGACGAAGCCGCCGCCGACGTCGACGCCGTGCAGCGAGCACTGCAGAAAGGGCCGCAGCTCGTCCTGGAGGTCGAGCAGGGTGCGGGTCTCCGGCAGGGCGGCGGCCGCCGCTCCGGCGGGCAGCCATTCGGGCTGTTCGTGGAAGCCGGGCCGGAAGAAGTTCCGGAAGTACCGGCCGAGGGTGTACGGGCCCGACAGCCAGCCCTCGTTGCGGCGCAGGCCGTCCGGGTCGAGGCAGAGCAGCAGGTTCCAGGTGGCGTCCGCGCCCTCGGTGAACCGCGGGTCGGCCAGGGCCCGTTCGGCCAGCCGCAGCACGGTGGCGCCGCCGACGGGTTCGTTGGCGTGCGGACCGGCGACCACGAGGGCCTGACGGCTGCCGTGACCGACGGAAAGCAGCCACATGGGGGTGCCGGCCCGGGATGTGCCGACGCGGCGCAGACGGGCGTCACCGGGGCGACGGGCGACGAGTGCCGCCGCCCGCGCGCCGAGCTCGTCGACGGTCGGATAGCGCAGGAGGGGCGGCAGGGCACACCTCCCCGATGCTGTGCCGTCGGTTCACCTGACGTGCATGACGTACGCACAGTCAGTCACGACTTGGGGGGTACGTCAACACCGCGGAGAGGAAAGGGATTTGAGCCATCACAGCAGCTCAACGCCGTGTCATGCTCAGGCCAAAGCTAAGCGGTGGCTCAGTCGACGGCGAGCCGGAACGACATCCGACCGAAGCCGACCTGGTCGCCCTCGCGGACCACGGCGGCGCCGATGACCCGCCGTCCGTTGACGGTGGTGCCGTTGGTGGAGCCGAGGTCCCTCAGCACCCACATGCCGCCCTGGCGGCTCAGTTCGGCGTGCACCCGGGAGACGGTCTCGTGGGTCAGCCGCAGTCCGTTGGCCGGATCCCGACCGATGCGCAGCGGGTGGCCGCCCGCCGGGTGCGGGAGCAGCAGCTTGGGCAGCCGCTCGGCCTGCCAGGCCCTGCGCAGCCGTACGGTGAAGCCGGAGACGGCCTCCACGCTGCCGAAGACCAGGCGCGCCAGGCGGCTCTCCTGGGGCAGGTCAGCGGTGAGGGCCAGGAGCTCGTCGGAGCGGCGGGCGGCGAGCGCCAGCTCCATGCGGCGGATGAACGTGTCGTGCGAGAGCCGCCCCATGGCGACGCCGTCCCGAAGCACCTTCAGCGCCTTGTCGCGCTCCGCGTCGGACAGTCGCGCGGGGTACGTGTTGAACTCGAAGGACGACGTCACGTTGGTGATTGTCGGTCAGTGAACCGCGGGTGTCCAGAAAACGAGAAAACGGCCGCCACGCGCGCGTATCGCGCGACACCGGCGGGGAAAGGGAGGATTCGAAAGCGCGCTGATCTCGTTTGAAGCACCATGGACGGGCTACCTCCCGGTGAGCAGACGAAGGGGAACCGTCCGTGCAGTTCGATGTGTGGGCACCGCAGGCCGGCCGTGTGACGCTCCATTGCGGCGGCGCCGCGCGCGCTTTGGAGCGCGATCCGGAGCGGGAGGGTTGGTGGCGGGGCGAGGCCGACGCGCGGGACGGCTCGCGCTACGGGTTCGCGCTGGACGACGGTCCCGTGCTGCCCGACCCGCGCTCGCGCCGCCAGCCGGACGGCCCGGACGGGCTGAGCGCGGTCTTCGACCAGGGCCGGTACGCGTGGCGCTCCGAGTGGGCCGGACGGCCGCTGCCGGGCGCCGTGCTCTACGAGCTGCACGTGGGCACGTACACCCGTGAGGGCACCCTGGACGCCGCCGCCGAACGGCTCGGCCATCTCGTTGAACTGGGCGTCACTCACGTCGAGTTGATGCCGCTGTGCCCCTTCCCGGGGCGGCACGGCTGGGGGTACGAGGGCGTCTCGCTGTGGGCCGTGCACGAGCCGTACGGCGGGCCCGAGGGGCTGAAACGGTTCGTCGACCGGGCGCACGAGCTGGGACTCGGGGTGGTCCTGGACGTCGTGCACAACCATCTGGGGCCGTCGGGCAACTACCTGCCGGCGTTCGGGCCGTACTTCACGGACACGCACCACACGCCGTGGGGTTCCGCCGTGAACCTGGACGCGCCGGGGTCGGACGAGGTGCGGACGTATCTGGTGGACAGTGCCGTGTCCTGGCTGCGGGACTACCGGATCGACGGGTTGCGGCTGGACGCGGTGCACGCGCTGGCGGACACACGCGCGTGCCACTTCCTGGAGGAGCTGTCGACGGCCGTGGACGCCCTCTCCGGCGATCTGGGACGCCCGCTGTTCCTGATCGCCGAGTCCGACCTGAACGACCCGCGGCTGATCACCCCGCGCGCGGAGGGCGGCCTCGGGCTGGACGCGCAGTGGAACGACGACTTCCACCACGCCCTGCACACCGCGCTGACCGGCGAGGCGCAGGGCTACTACGCCGACTTCGGGCGCGCGCCGCTGGCCGCGGTCGCCAAGACGCTCACCAGGGGCTACTTCCACGACGGCACGTACTCGAGCTTCCGGGGCCGGCGTCACGGGCGCCCGCTGGACACCACGCGCGTGGCCGCGCACCGGCTGCTGGGCTACACCCAGACGCACGACCAGGTCGGCAACCGCGCCCAGGGCGACCGTCTGTCCGCCACCCTCTCCCCCGGCCTGCTGGCCTGCGCGGCCGCGTTCGTGCTGACCGCGCCCTTCACACCGATGCTGTTCATGGGCGAGGAGTGGGCTGCGGGCACGCCCTGGCAGTTCTTCACCGACCACACCGACCCGGAGCTCGCCGAGGCGGTACGGCGGGGCCGGCGGCGGGAGTTCGCGGCGCACGGCTGGGCCGAGGAGGACGTGCCGGACCCGCAGGACCCGGCGACCCGGGACCGCTCCTGCCTCGACTGGAGCGAGCCGGAGCGCGAGCCCCACGCGCGCGTGCTCGACTGGTACCGGCGTCTCATCGCCCTGCGCCACGAACAGGCCGACCTCACCGACCCCGACCTCGGCGACACCAAGGTCGCCTACGACGAGCAGGACCGCTGGATCGCCTTCCGCCGCGGTGACGTGCGGGTCGCGGTGAACCTCGCCAAGGAACCGGCGGCCATCCCACTGGGCCCCCGCGAGGCCCGCGTACTGGCCGCGTGGGAACCGGTACGGCCCCCGGGTGCCGACGGTGTGCTGCACGTCCCCGCCGAGTCGGCCGTAATCCTGCTCCAGAACTGACGAAACCCCACGGCGCCCCGCCGAACGGGTGCTCGTCCAGGTCCCGCGCGGGCCGCCGAACCCGCCGGGGCCCGAACGCCGCTGACCGGCGGCGGGGCGGGACGGGCGTGCGCGGGGCCTGACCGAACCGGGGCTCCTGCCGGGCCCCGCACAGGCCACCGATCCAGGGCTCCTGCCCATCCCACGCGCGGGCGCCCAACCGAGTTCCCCGCACATCCCGCACACGAGCCGCCGAACCGAAGTCCCTGCAGGACCCCGCAGCGGCCGCGAACCAGAGCTCCTCCACATCCCACCCGCTGGCGCCGAACCGAAGGCCCCCGCACGAGCCGCCGAACCGAAGTCGATCTGGGACCCCCGCGCAGGCCGCCGATCCAGGGGTCCTGCGCATCCCGGGCGCGGGTGGTGTGCGGGTGGGTCCGAGTCGGTGGTGTCAGAAGTCTTCGGTTCCGTCGGCCTCCCGTAGTTCCGTCACGCGCTCCAGCAGGATCGGCTCCCAGGCTCGGTGGAGCTGGAGGCCGAGCAGGGGGAGGGGGGTCGTGTCCCGTTCGATGTGGGCGGCGAGGCGGATCACCGTGTCGCAGCGGGCCAGCCACAGGCCGCGCAGACAGGGGCGGGCGCCGTAGCCGGCGAGGGTGGCGGCGCGGACGGCGGCCGGGGAGCCGACGGCGACCGCGAGGCCCGCGATGTCCTCGGCGGGGTCGCCGACGGCCGCGTCGGTCCAGTCGAGGACCCCGCGCACCCGCCCGTCGGCGCTGACGACGAGGTGCTCGCCCCGAAGGCCGCGGTGGACGAGGACCGCGGTGCCGGGCTGCGCGGCGAGCTGGACGGCGGCGGCGGAGGTGAGCTGGTGCAGCCGTACCGGGTCGAACTCGTCGGTTCCGGCGAGCAGGTGGGCGGCCTTCTCGGCGGCCCGGCGCAGGCCCTCCAGGGAGCGCGGGGCGGTGCGCGGGACACCGAGCGTCTCGGCCTGCCGTACGGGCACCTCGCGCAGCCCGGTGAGCAGCCCCGCGAGGTCGGCCTCGCCGACGGCGGAGACGTCGTGCTCCTCCGCCGTGCCGCCCGGAACCTTGGTGTCGAGCGTGTACGTCAGCCCGGGCGCCCACTCGCCGTGCGCCACGCTGGTCGGGACGGCGAGCGGGAGGTGGGGGCGGACGAGGTCGCGCAGCCGCAGTTCCCGGCGCTGGCGCAGGGCGGCCTCGCGGTCCGGGGCGAGCCGCAGCACATGGCGGGTGCCGACCCACCAGGTGGAGTGCTCACCGCCCTCCGCGACGGGCCGCAGCTCCGGACCGGCCGTCCCCCCGCCGTCCTTGAGCAGGGAACTGACCAGCCGGCGGACGGTGTCCGCGGTGGGTGTCGGTGCCTGGGTCATGGTCGCGCCGTTGTCACTCGGGGATGTGCGGGGGCTCCTGGGACGCTCAGTCCACTATGACCATCTCGCGGTCGGTGGTGTTCAGCCGCCGGCCGCCGTCCTCGGTGACCGTCACGATGTCCTCGATCCGCACCCCGAACCGGCCGGGCAGATAGACGCCGGGCTCCACCGAGAAGCACATGCCGGGCACGAGCGGCTGCCGTTCGCCCTCGATCATGTACGGCGGCTCGTGCGTGGTGACGCCGATGCCGTGCCCGGTGCGGTGGATGAAGTACTCGCCGTACCCGGCGTCCTCGATGACCGCGCGGGCGGCCCGGTCCACCTCCTGGCAGGCCACGCCCGGCTTCACCGCCCGGACCCCGGCCTCCTGGGCCTCGCGGACCAGGTCGTGCACCCGGCGCTCCTCGTCGGTGGGCTCGCCCACGTGCACGGTGCGGGAGGTGTCGGAGCCGTAGCCGTCCTTGAGGCCGCCGAAGTCCAGGACGACCATGTCGCCGCGCTCGATGACCCGGTCGCCGACCTCGTGGTGCGGGTTGGCGCCGTTCGGGCCGGAGGCGACGATGGTGAAGTCGACCTGGGAGTGGCCGAAGCGCCGCAGCAGACCGGCGAGGTCGGCGCCGACCTCGGACTCCGTGCGGCCCGCGAAGGGAACCTTCCTGATCTCCTCGAACGTCGCGTCGGCGGCCGCGCCCGCGGCCGCCATCAGTTCCAGTTCCGCCGCGTCCTTGACGGCGCGCAGCATCGGCAGGGCCTCGGTGAGGGAGACGTGGCTGGTGCCGGGCAGCGCCCGCTGCAGGCCGAGCAGGTGCATCGCCCAGGCGTTGTCGCTGATCCCGAAGCGCCCGCTGACGTCGAGGAGCGCGGCGGTGGCGGCGTAGGGGTCCTTGCCGTCGGTCCAGTCCCGCAGACCGAGCGCGCCCGCGCCGGGTGCCCGCGCCGCGTCGGGCGCCTCCAGGGTGGGGACGACCAGGACGGGGGCGCGACCGGGGGCGAGGACCAGCAGGGTGAGCCGTTCGGTGGCCGCGGGGGGCGTGTAGCCGGTCAGCCACACCAGGTCCGGGCCCGGGGCCACGAGAAGACCTGCGAGACCGGCGTCCGCCGCGGCGCGCGCGGCGCGGTCCATGCGGGCCCGGTAGTCGTCGGCGGTGAAGGGCGCGGTCGCGGTGCCGGTCATCCGGGCCTCCCTGGGCGGGTTGAGGGACCACAAGGGACTACGGGCAGCATCCTGCCCGGACAGCGGGGGCCGCGCGACCGGTCTGCGGGTCCTCGCACGCCTCGGCCGGTCATGGCGTCAGCTCTCCAGGGCGAGGCGCACACCGAGGAGCAGCAGCACACCCCCGGAGACCTGTTCCAGGCGCCGGCGCACCGCGGCGCGGGAGAGCACGGTCCGCATCCGGCCGACGAACCACACGTACAGGCCGTAGTAACCGATCTCGTAGACCGCCCACAGCGCGGCGAGACCGATCATGGCGGGCAGGTGCGGGGCTCCCCGGGGCACGAACTGCGGCAGGAAGGACATGGCGAAGATCGCCGCCTTGGGGTTGGCGAGGTTCAGCAGCAGCCCGCCCCGGTAGGCGGCCCAGCCGCTCTTCTCACCGCCCTCCCAGCCGGCCGCGGCGTCCCCGGTGTGCCGCGCCTGGCGCAGCGCCTGGACGCCGAAGGCGATCAGAACGAGCGCGCCGACGATCCGCATCACGTCGTACGCCACCTCGGAGGCCGCGAGCAGCGCGGTCAGGCCGAAGGCGGCGACGACGCCCCACACGAAGACCCCCGTCTCGTTGCCGAGCACGGTCAGCAGACCGGAACGCCTGCTGCGCAGCGACTGCTTGATGATCAGCACGGTGCTGGGGCCGGGCGAGGCGGCGATGAGGGTGCAGGCGCCGAGGAAGGCGAGGAGGGTGCTCAGCATGGGCCCCATGGTGGTCGGTGCCCGGGCAGCCGGGCCAGCGGTTTTCACCGCGTCGGCGCGGGCCGGCTCCGGGGGGTCAGGTGACGACTCCGGGTAGGGCCGTCAGCCGCTGGTATCCGCCGCCGCGGTGCCGGACGGTCAGTGTGACCCGCGTGCCGGGTCGGGCATGGGCGACGGCGCGGGCGAGGTCGGCGGCCGTGCCGACGCGGGTGCCGCCGAACGCGAGGAGTACGTCGCCGCGGACCAGGCCGGCCGCGCAGGCGGGGCCGGGGACGTGGACGCCGACGACCAGGGCGCCCGGTCCTCGGTCGTCGACGGCCTCCAGGCCGAGGGTCGCCGTGGCGGGCGCCGGGGACGCGGACGGGGCCGGGCCCGGGGACGCGGGGGGTGGCGAGGGGACGGGGCGGGCCGGCACCGGGGTGTGCGCCCGTTGCAGGTCGGCGAGCTTGCTCATGCCGATGACCGTGGCGCCGACGGTGCCGATGCCGACGCCGGACAGCACCAGGACCGTCCCGACGCACAGGCCGAACAGCACGGCCCTCAGCCGTCTCGCGCGTCGTCGCGCGGCGTGCGGGCGAGGGGCCGGGGTGTCGGGGCGGGCGCCGCCGCCGGGGTTCCGGCCGGGCATCGGCTTGGGACGCAACGCAGTCTGTTCCATGGATCGCCTCCGGCTGGAGCACTACCCGGGGCACCGGCGCACGACGAGCCACGAACGAGTGAGACTGACCCGCGGTCAAGGGCGGGAAGAGGCGTGTCGCCCGGCGCGGGCGCGAGGTCACCCGCGTGCGCCCAGCGCCCGCGCCGGCGTCGCCGCCGCCCCGGCGAGTGACCTCCCGTACACCAGTTCCGTGGGGTGCACGACGCGCGGGTGGGTGAGCGGGACGGCCGTCGCGCCCGGGACCGCCGGGGCCGCCAGGCCGTAGCCCGCGGCGGCGAGGGTGGTGAGGGTGGTGAGGGTGCGCACGTCGGTGCCCTCGTAGCGCAGGGCGGGGCGGAAGCCGTGGCCGCCGTTCGCGGCACGGAGGTGCGCCAGCGGCAGACCCGCGTTCGGGGCGTCGAGCCACCGGGCGTCGGCGGGGCCGCCGAGGCGCAGGCCGGGGCGCCGGGCCGGCGGGTGGCCGGCCGGCAGGAGGACCCGGGGCACGACGAGGACGGCTCGCGCCCGCACCCGATGACCCGGGCGCCGGCGCGAGCCGCGGTGGAGCACGCGGCGCGGGCGGGGTCTCAGCCCGTGTGCCCCTCCCCGTGGCCGCCGTGCGCCCCGCCGTGGTCGAACCGCATGGCCTCCTCGGGCATGACGACGAAGGGCCGCATCATGCCCATGTCCTCATGTTCGAGGAGGTGGCAGTGGTACATGAACCGGCCGTACGCGCCGTCGAACCGGCCCATGACGCGCAGTATCTGGCCGCCGGGCACCCGGAAGACGTCCTTGTGGCCGCGCTCGTTGGGCGCGAGCGGCAGCTGCTTCGTCGCGTCGAACGCGATCGGCACGCGTGTGCCGCCCGCCGCCGGGTCGAAGCCCGAGACGTCGTAGGCGTCCCGGCCCAGCAGCTGGAAGTCGGCCAGGTGGATGTGCATCGGGTGGACGATCGGCGCGAGGTTGAGGAAGCTCCACTGCTCGTAGGAGCCCTCGGCGACGGTGAAGCCCAGGCCGTCGTTGAAGGTCCGGGAGGTGCGCCGGTACGTCTTCGTGGTGCCGTCCGCACCGGTGAGCTGGATGACGCCGTCGGCGGGCAGCTGGAGGTCGCCGGGGTCGTCGACCTCGGTCATCTCCCAGATCTCCGGGTGACCGCCGGAGCCCTTGGTGCCGGGCACGGTGAGCACGACGAGGCGGTGGCCGTGCGGGATGTCGTGCGTGAGCCGGCGGAAGGAGCCGGAGAGCACCTCGGGAAGCTCGAAGGTGTCCGTGCACTCGCCCGCCCCGACCCGGAACTCCATGACGGCCGGGTAGGGCACGTCGTTCACCGGGTCGGGCACGCCCGGGGCCTGGCCACGGCCCTTGTTGACCAGGCGCAGCTTCTTGCCGGCGAGGCCGCGGAAGTCGACGAGCAGGTCGAAGCGCTCGGCCGGCGCGGCGGTCAGCGTGGGCAGCGCCTCGTCGAAGTCGACCGGGACCGGGCGCGGCAGCAGCCCGCCGTCGCTGCCGATCTGGTGGACGACGCCCGGGACCGGGTTGTCGTCCTCGTCGACCAGGACGAGCTCGTAGATGCGCGCGTTGGACGCGTTGACCAGCCGGAAGCGGTACCAGGCGGCGTCCACCTCGGCGTACGGCCAGATGCGGCCGTTGACCGTCGTGTACGGGCCGGTGAACGGGATGGAGACCGGCTTTCCCGTCTCCGGGTTCTGCTGCTGGACGATCACCGTCTTGTGCAGCAGCCGTCCGTTGAGCCTTCCGTCCTCGTCGGTGTCGAGGTTGCGGTCGGCGAGCAGCAGCGGGATCTCCCGGTCCCCGCCGGGCAGCCCGAGGGCGTCCTCCTCGTCGTCCCGCAGCAGGTAGGTGCCGTACAGGCCGGTGTGCACGTTCCACCGGGTGATGTTCATGGCGTGGTCGTGGTACCACCACTGCACCGCCTGGTGGTCGTTCGGGTACTCCGACAGCTGGGCGTCGCCGTACCCGACGGCGTTGTCGGCCCAGCCGTCGTTGCCGCCGCCCGTCTGCGCCCCGTGCAGATGGGTCACCGTCCAGGCGGGCAGGGCCGCGACGTCCTTGTTCGGTTCGACGCCCTCGCGGCCCGGCTCGGTGGTGGCGGGCGGAGTGCCGGGCGCTCGGACGGGCACCTCGACCGAGGTGACCGGGTACTCGCTGCCGCTCGGTACGCGGTTGGTCCAGGCGATGCGGACCCGCCGGCCCCGGCGTACCTCGATGGTCGGTCCCGGTACGTGGCCGTCGTAGCCCCACATCAGGGTCGGCGGGAGCTGCGGGTGCAGCCGGACCCAGGTGGGGCGGACGGCGATCTCCGTCTCGCGCAGGACGTCGCCCGCGCCCGGCCGCAGGACGGGCGGGACCGGTAACGGCGTCACGTACGGCACCAGTTCGTCCGGTGCCGGTGCCGCCCTTCCCGTGCCGTCGTTCTCGGTGATCCTTTCGATGATGTCGGTCAAGTCGAACACCCCCGTGTGTTCTGTTGTCTGTTCCCCTTGTCCCAGAAGACTCCTGACATCCCGGCGAAGTTCCCTGAATGTCCCGTTCCGCACGAAAAGTTTCAGTGGACGGTGACAGCGGCTCGCGGATCGGGCAGGAAGCCGTGGGTGCGTCGGGCGAGGTGGTCCGCCTTGTAACGGTCCACGGAGCGGTGCCAGTTGAGGATGCCGGCCATCCAGTTCTCCAGGTCGGCCACATAGCCGCGCATGACCTCGCGGGCCTGGTCCGACAGGTCGAAGTCGTCGTAGACGACGGGCAGTTCGTGGGCGGCGACGTGCTGGAACTGGCGCATGCGCTGGGTCATGAGGTCGTGGACGACCGTCAGCGCGGTCGGGTAGTCGATGCCGAAGAAGTTCTGCACGACGAGGATCGCGTTGTGGATCTCGCCCTCGTACTCGATCTCCTTCTGGTACGAGAAGACGTCGTTGAGGAGGCAGGCGTAGTCGACGGCGGCGTTCTCCAGGGAGCGGACGGGGCCGCTGCGGTAGACCTCGGGCGATACGGCGGGGCCGTGCCCCATGCGGCACAGGCTGAGGGTGAGGTCGGAGCCGAAGGTGGCGCGGCGCATCTCCAGGTAGTCGACCGGGTCGGGGATGCGATTCTGCAGCTGGTTGGACAGCTCCCACACCCAGCTCTCGGTCATGGCGTTCACCGCGTCCTTGAGGAAACGCCTCTGGCCGGGGGTCATCTCCGCCGTGGTGCGCGCCCACAGGTCGACCAGTCCGCGCTCCATGCCGTTGGCCGGGACGAGGACCGGTTCGCCGTCGACCGGCATGCAAGCCGCCAGGCGCCGGGTGGTGAGGCGGGCGGCGGCCAGGTCGTGGCGGCGGCCGTGGACCAGGGGGTAGTAGTCGTCGCCGTACGTGCCCCAGGCGAGCCACTGGGAGGCAAGGTCGAGGGCCTCGGGCGTGGCGTCGGGATCGAGGCCGGCGGCGCACAGCGGGAGGTCGGCGGCGGCGAGCCTGTCCTCGTCCCAGACGCCCTCGTGCAGCATGCCCATGCGGTGCATCCAGCCGGTGAGGCGTTCGCGGGCGCCGGGCAGGTGCGGGCTCAGCTCGACCTGGAAGGGCATGCAGAAGTCCGGCAGAAGGGACGGTCCGACCTTCTGGTACGGCACGTGCGTGTACGCGCGCAGGCGCTCGGCGCCGGCCGCGGCGAGCAGCGCGCCGACGTCGGCGGCGGAGCTGCCGGGGCCGGTGGGGCCGTGCCAGGGACGGGCGGCACGCGCGCGTGCGTTCATGTACCGGCTGGAGCGCATGTGCCACTCGTGGCCGCCGGACTGCCAGTCCTGCAGGCCTTGGGCGTACCGGGCGACGGCGGCGACCTCGGGCGGGGTGAGGCCCTGGTCCAGGGCGAGCGCGGGGACCTCGGTGAGCGCGGTGTGCTCGAACTGGTGCAGACGGGAGGTCAGGACGTCGTTGACGGTGTCGGCGGCCTCCTGGGTGGTGCAGCCGAAGAAGGTCTCCAGGACCAGCACGCCGTTGCTGAGCTCGCCCTCGTCCTCGACCTCGCGCTGGTAGGAGAAGAGGTCGTTGCGCAGATGAACGGCGTCGGAGAAGGTCTCCATCAGCACCCGCAGCGGCCTCGACGCGGCGACCGACGCCGGGACCTCGGCCGTCGCGTACTCCACGAGGCCCGCCGACCAGGGCGCGCCGCCGACCTTGCGGCGCATCTCGATGTACTCGACCGGGTTGGCGATCCGGCCCTCGTTGATGTTGGACAGCTCCCACAGGGACTCGTTCAGCAGGTGCTCGGTCGCCACCGCGAAACGGCGGCGCCAGTCGGCGGACATCGACGGCACCGTGCGCGTCCACAGGTCCGCGAGGCCCGCCTCGACCGGGTTCCGCGGCTCGGGCACGGGGGTCGCCGGGTCCATCGGCATGAACAGCGGCAGCCGGTCCAGATAGGCCTTGCCGCCGGCGCGGTCCTGGGTGCGCTTGAAGGTCTCCAGGAAGTGGTCGTCGAAGAAGAACACCCACACGTACCAGTCGGTGATCAGGGACAGCGCCGGGCCGTCGCAGTCGGGGTGGGTGTAGGCGCACAGCAGTCCGTAGTCGTGCGCGTCGAGGTCGGACTGCTCCCAGACCCCGGATCCCTCCAGCATGCCCATCTCGCGTGCCCACGCCGTCGAGTGGGCACGCGCCTCGTCGACATGCGGGTTCAGCCGCGCGGGGTACGGCATGTAGAAGTGCGGGAGTTCGAAGGGCTGCTGCGTCATGGCCGGGCCCTACCCAGGGCCCTCGGGGGGCATCCGCGAGCCGGGACATGATCACACCATCGCGTGAACCGACGGGGAATCCGGGAACCGGGCAGGGGTTCACGCTCCCCGCACGGCCCGCCCCACCTCCGCCCGCAGCATGACGAACTCCGGCAGGCCGCGGGTGCCGATCTGGTCGCGCTTGCCGGGGAGTCCGACGGGGAGGTCGAGGACGACGCGGGAGGCGGGGCCCGGCGAGAGGACGACGACGCGGTCGCCGACGTAGACGCTCTCGTCGATGTCGTGGGTGACGAACACGATGGTGGTGGCGTCGGTGCGGTGCACCTCGAGGAGGAGGTCCTCCAGGTCCTCGCGGGTCTGGGCGTCCAGGGAGCCGAAGGGCTCGTCCATCAGCAGCAGCGAGGGACGGCAGACCAGGGCGCGGGCGATGGCGACGCGTTGCTGCATGCCGCCGGAGAGCTGCCAGGGGTGGCGGCGGGCGGCGCCGTCCAGGCCGACGCGCTCCAGGATGCGGTCGGCCTCGGCCCGTCGAGCGGCCCGGGCGAGGCCGCGGCGGCGCAGCGGGAGCGCCACGTTGTCGCGGACCGTGAGCCAGGGGAAGAGGGAGCGGCCGTAGTCCTGGAAGACGACGGCGAGATGGTCGGGTACACCGGTGACGGGCACGTCGTCCAGGGTGATGGTGCCCTCGCGGGCCGGCTGGAGGCCGGCGACGGTGCGCAGCAGTGTGGACTTGCCGCAGCCCGACGGGCCCACGACGCACAGCAGTTGGCCGTCGGGGACGGTGAGGGTGATGTCGTGCAGGACGTGGTGGTCGCCGTAGCGCTGGCCGAGGGCGTCGAGGCGGAGGGTCACGTGGGTCTCCTTCTCCCGGTCATCCGTCGTTCGACGGCCAGGAGGGCGGTGTTGAGGAGGTGGCCGAGGACGCCGAGGAGGAGGAGTGCCGCCCACACGGTGAGCAGGTCGGAGCGGGACTGGGCGTCGGTGAGGGTGAAGCCGATGCCGTTGGCGGTGCCGGGGAGGAGTTCCGAGAACACCATGAGGATGAGGGAGAGGGACAGGCTCAGGCGCAGTCCGGCGAAGATGTGGGGCAGCGCGGAGGGCAGGAGCAGGAAGCGGAGCCGTTCCAAGGGGTTCAGGCGCAGGACGGCGGCGACGTCGAGGCGCAGGGGGTCGGTGGCGCGGACGCCCTCGGCGGTGTTGATGAGGACGGGCCACACGGCGCTGAACGCGATCGAGGCGATCTGCATCGGCGCGCCGAAGGCGAACACGACGACGAAGACGGGCACGAGCGCCGGGGGCGGTACGGCGCGGGCGAACTGGAGCACCGGGTTGCACAGCGCGTACGCCCATGCCGAGCGGCCCACCAGCACGCCTGCCGCGATCCCGCCGACGGCCGCGATCCCGAATCCGGCCGCCATCCGCCCGAGACTCGGCAGCACGTCCCCGATCCCGGCCGCGCTGAGGAACGCGTGCCGGGCGGGCCCCGAGAACCACAACTCCTGCGCGCGGAGGGCGATACGGCTCGGCGGCGGAAAGTACACACTCCCACGGGCCTGGGCGCCCCACTGCCAGGCGCCGAGGGCGACGAGCAGCACCACCAGCCGCAGCGCCGCGTGCCGCCAGGAGAACGCGGGGCGTGCGGCGGGGTGGGGGTGGCCGACCGTCCCCCGTCCTCCGCTCACGCAGCCGCCCTCCGATCCGGTGTCCACGGGAACAACCGGCGTTCCGCCCGGACCAGGACGCTGTTGATCGCCAGGCCGATGGTGCCCGCCCAGAGCACGCCCGCGAGGACGTCGCGGGTGCCGTCCGTGGCGAGGGAGGCCTGGGCCATGAAGATGCCGAGGCCCTCACCGAAGCCGGAGAGGATCTCGGTGGCGACGGCGAGGATCAGCGCGATCGCCGCCGAGATCCGGACGCCGGCCGCGATGAACGGCGCCGTGGCGGGGAGTTCGACGCGCAGGAGGACGGAGAGGCGGCCGAAGCCGAAGGCGCGCAAGGTGTCCTTGGCCAGCGGGTCGGTCTCGCCGAGCCCGTGGATCGTGTTGAGGAGGATCGGCCACACCGACGCGTACACGATCAGCGCCACCTTGGTCTCCGTGCCCGTGCCGAGCAGCAGGGACACCAGAGGGATCAACGCCACGGAGGGCAACGGCCGCAGGAACTCGACGATCACCCGGACCGCCGAGTCGACGATCGGCACGCTGCCGAGCAGCAGGCCGAGCGGCACCGCCAGCACGATCGCCAGGCCGAGCCCCAGCGCCCACGCCCGCAGTGTCGCGCCGATCCCGGTGAGAAAGGCGCTGTCGCCCGCCAACTCCACCGCGCGGGCGAGCACTTCGGAGGCCGGGGGCAGATAGCCGCGCCGGACGATCCCCGCGCGGCCCACCGCCTCGCAGGCGCCGAACGCCAGCAGCACACCGAGGCCACCCAGCGCCAGCTCCTGACGTCGCTTCAATTCCCGCCGCCTTCGCCTCACTTGACCAGCAACGTCGCCGGATCGATCGACTTCTTCAACAGCCCCTGTTTCCGCATGAGTTCGGTCAGCCGCCGCAGCTGTGCGATGTCCGTGGCCGTCGCGTACGTCGGCAGGCCGATCGACGTGGCCTGGTCCGCGGTCACCTTGGTGTACTTGGGGAGTTCGGCCCGTACGGCCGAGGGATCGGACGCGGCGATCTTCGAGGCGGCCTCGACGGCACGCCGGAACGCGGCGGCCGCCCCCGGGTGACCTTCGGCGAACCTCCGTGTCGTGACGTACCCGCTGATGGGCATCGACCCGACGGGCGCCGACGCCCCGTCGAGCAGCACCCGTGCCTTCAACTGCCCCTGGATCGCGCTGTCGAAGGGCTCCACGGCGTGTACGGCGTCCACCTGTCCCCGCTGCAGGGCGGGCCCCATCTGGGGGAAGGCGATCTGCCGGTACACCGGCCGTCCGACGCCCCGCTGGTCGAGGATCGCGTTCAGGGTGAGCGACTGGATGTTGTTGAGGATGTTGACGGCGACCGTGCGGCCCGCGAGACCGGCGAGGGTCTTGATGCCGGAGTCCTTCGGCACCAGGACGTCCATCATGTGCGGCGCGGTCCGCACCCCCTCGGCGAGGACGCGTACGTCGAGCGTGCCCTTCTCGTCGGCCTGCAGGAAGGTCACGTAGTTCGCTCCGGCGATCACGTCGACCTGTCCGTTGGCCAGGGCGGGCAGCGCCTGGATGCTCTGCTGGACGGGCTGGACGGTGACGTCCAGCCCCGCCTTCTCGAACAGTCCGCGGTCGCGGGCGAGATAGACCGCCGCCGTGTCCGTCAGGGGCAGGGCGGCGACGGTGATCCTCGTGCGGCCCCCGCCCGTCGTCGTGGAGCCCCCTTTGTCGCCGCAGCCGGCGAGAAGCAGTGTCAGGGCGGCCAGGACGACCGCCGGCTTTCCGATTCCCGGCCGCAATCGACGTAACGCCATACGGGCATGACTATCAGGGAATTGTCATGATCACCACATAAGAAGGCGTCGAAGCATCACTCTTTGGAGAAATGCGAAAGGATCTCCTCGGCCACCCACCCGAGGGCGTCGGGCAGCGCCTCCGTGGCGACCGGCAGCCACAGCGAGCAGACGGAGAGCCCCGCCTCGGCCAGCGCCCCGAGCTCGTCACGTACGCTCTCCGCGCTCGCGTCGGGGCCGCCCAGCAGGCGCCCCGGCGCCTGTACGGCAGCCGTGAACCCCGGCGGTACGAGCGAGAGCCCCGCCGTCAGCCCCAGCGTCCGCGGATCCCGGCCGGCGGCGTCCCCGAGCGCTCCGAGCCGCTCGCGCACCGCCCGCAGCCCGGCCGCGTCGAGCCCGGCGCCGTGCCAGGCGTCGCCGTACCGCAGTGCCCGGCGCAGTGCCGCATCGCTCTGGCCGCCCACCCACACGGCCGGCCCCGACTCGGTGCGCGGCCGCACACCGAGCCGTACCTCAGCTTCGTCGCGCCACAACGCCCGTACGGCGGACAGCTGTTCGTCCGCCCGCCGGCCCCGCCCGGCGAAGGGCACGCCGACGGCCTCGAACTCCCGCTGGTCCCAGCCGGTGCCGACGCCCAGGGTGAAGCGGCCCCCGGAGAGCCGGTCGAGGGTGGCCGTCTGATGGGCGAGGAGGACCGGGTCGTACAGCGGCAGCACGAGCACGCTGGTCACCAGGCCGACCCGGGTGGTCGCCCCGGCCACCGCGGCCAGGGTCACCAGCGGGTCGGGGGTCACCCCGGTCTCGCCGGCGAGCGCGTGACCGCTGACGAAGACATGGTCGAAGCCCAGCCGCTCGGCGGTGCGGGAGGTCTCCAGCACGCCGTCGACCTCCTCCTCCCGCGCGGGCCACAGACGGTGCGGTGCCACTCCGATACGCAGCATGTCGTTCGGTCTCCCCTCGTACGGCAACGCGGACACCCGAGCCGGTGAGCGGCCCGGCGACAAGCGCAACAACGCGTGCGCCGCGCGCGTTCCCTTGCCCGGCCCCCGCTCGCGCGGTCACCGTGGTCGCATGACCATGCGCGAGGCCCCGCCCGTCCCGGACGTCTTCGATCCGCGGCGCCATGCCGCGGGCGTGCCCTACGACGCCTACCGCGTGCTGCGCGACCATCACCCCGTGGCCTGGCAGGAGGAGCCGGAGGTGCTGGGCTGGCCGGCCGGTCCCGGGTTCTGGGCGGTGACCCGGCACGCGGACGTCGTCCGTGTACTGAAGGACTCGGGGACGTACTCCTCCCATCTCGGCGCCACGCAGATCCGCGACCCCGATCCCGCCGATCTGCCGTTCATCCGGCGCATGATGCTCAATCAGGATCCGCCGGGGCACGGCCGGTTGCGGCGTCTGGTCAGCCGTGCGTTCACCCCGGGCCGTGTCGACCGGTTCACCGCCGTCGCCCGGGAGCGGGCCCGCACGCTGCTCGGCGAGGCCCTGCGGGCGGCGCGGGCGACGGACGGCACCGTGGACCTCGTCGCCGCCGTCACCGACGACTACGCGCTGCTCAACCTGTCCGACCTGCTCGGCGTCCCGGACTCCGACCGGGATCTGCTGCTGCACTGGACCCGGCGCGTCATCGGCTACCAGGACCCGGACGAGGCCGGTCCCCCCACGCTCGACGCGGCGGGCAAGCCGGTCGACCCCCGCTCCCCCGCCGCCCTGGCCGACATGTTCGCCTACGCCCAGCGGCTGGCAGCCCACAAACGCCGCCGTCCCGCCGACGACGTGATGACGACGCTCGCCCACGAGCCCGAACTCGCCGACACGGAACTGGAGATGTTCTTCTTCCTGCTCACGGTCGCGGGCAACGACACCGTACGCAGCGCGGCCCCGGGCGGCCTGCTGATCCTGGCCGAGCACCCGGAGGCGTACGAGCGACTCCGCGCGGGAAAGGCCGAACTGACGGTCGCCGTTGAGGAGTTGCTGCGCCTGCATCCGCCCGTGCTCACCTTCCGCCGGACCGCCGCTCAGGACACCACCCTCGCCGGCCGACGCATCCGCGCCGGTGACAAGGTGGTCGTCTTCCACGCCTCCGCCAACCACGACGAGCGGGTCTTCACCGACCCCGACCGTCTCGATCTCGCCCGCACCCCGAACCCGCACGTCTCCTTCGGCGACGGCCCCCACGTCTGTCTGGGCGCCCACTTCGCCCGGCTGCAACTGCGGGTCCTCTACTCCGAGGCACTGCACGCCCTGCCGGTCCTGCGCCCGGCCGGACCGGCCCGGCGACTGGTGTCGAACTTCATCAACGGCATCAAGTCGCTGCCCACGCAGGTGTGCTGAGGCGGATCAGGTGCGCACCTGGATCAGCGCGTGGGTCCCGCCGGTCCGCCAGCGCTGCCCCTCCGCCGCCACCAGGGCGGACTCCGTCTCCGCGGCCAGACCGGTGATCACGTCGGACTTCAGGGTGCGCAGAGCCGCCACCGGGGTGGGGAAGTGAGTGGTGACCCCGGCGAACGGGGTGGTGGGCGGCCAGCGGCGGTCGCCCACCAGGCGACGGTAGTTGAGGTCGCCCTTGACGATCGTCAGGACGCTCGGGGCGAGGTCGTCGCGGAGGTCGGCGGGCAGCTCGGCGAAGGGCAGCGGGGCGGCGGCGAAGGGGTGGGCGCGCAGGACGAGGCGCCCGTCGGTCATCGCCGCCCACAGCACCCCGCCGTACGCGGCCGCCGCGCCCTCCGCCCCGGTCAGTCGCCGCAGCGCGTCGAGCACGTCGGTGGTCGTCGCGTCGGAGACGTAGTACGGGTACGGCTTGACGTGCAGGAACGCCCGCCGCACCTGGCCGCTCCGGAGGAGGTGGGCGATGAGGAGCAGGTCGGGGATGAGTTCGCGGCCCGCGTTGTCGGCGATCAGGGACAGGGTGGCGGCGCCGGAGGGCGGGAGCAGGGACCAGAGCAGGTCGCTGTCGTCGGCGACCAGGCCGGGCGCGGCCTCCTTGGCGCCGGCGCTCGCGTCGGAGAGGCGGAAGCCGAGGTCGGCGCGGTTGCCCCAGAGGGAGCCGTGCAGCAGGGCCTGTGCCTGTTCGGCGGGCGGCAGGTCGGCGAGGCGGTCGAGTGCGGTCAGTTCCTCCGTCGTCTCCGGGGCGTCCAGCTCGGCCAGTTTGGAGGGGCGGAAGGGGTCGATGCCCTGCCAGGGTCCCTCGGTGAAGTAGCCGACGGCGTCGAGGAGTTGGCGGTAGAAGTAGCTCTCGGACCAGAGCCAGGGGAGGTCGAACCAGGAATGGCCGACGTACGCGTCGAGGCCCCAGCGCGTCCAGCGGTCACGGTCGTGGGCGTCGGGCGGGAGCGGTTCGACGACGCCCTTGGTGCAGCTCTCCAGCAGGGCGTCGAGGGCGCGGTGCCGGGCGGGGTCGTACGGGAAGGCCTCCCGGACCTGCCGGATGATCGCGGGGTGCCGCTCGGCGAGAACGCCGTAGGGGAAGGAGCCCGGCTCGTTGCCGAGGATCACGGGCGGCGCGGACGGGGTGTCGGGCATGCGCCTCACCGTACCGCGCGGGTCAGGCGGTCCTGATCTCCCGCTCCAGGCGTGCGGTGAGGTTCAGATAGCGGGCGCGGCGGGTGACCGGGACCAGGCCGCGGATCATGACGTGCCACATCTCGGCGACGCGGCGCGGCTGGCGGGCGACCGGTTCCAGGTGACGGCCGACGACGCGGGTTCCGACGAACCAGCTGACCAGGGCGTGGGCGGTGGCCTCGATATCGATGTCCGGGTGGATGTCGGACTCCCTGACCGCGCCGTGCAGCTTGCGGGAGGCGAGCTCACGCCACTCGGTGAAGGGGTGGGCCAGCGGCGGGCGCACCTCTATGGCGCCGGTCGCGAGGCGGAGTCCGGCCCGCTGGATGGGTCCCTCGACGGACATGCGGGAGATACGGAAGGTGATGCGGATCAGGGTCTCGAGGGAGGAGTAGCCCCGGCTCTCCAGTTCCCCCGCGATCTCGCGCGAGGCCCTGGACTGGAGCTCCATGATGGCGTGGGCCAGATCCTCCTTGGCCGCGAAGTGGAAGTACAGGGCGCCCTTGGTGACTTGGGCATGCTCCACGATGTCGCTCAGGCTGGTCGATTCATAGCCGTGACGGTCGAACAGTTCTGCTGCGGCCGTGATGATCGTCGCGCGGGTCTGTTCGGCGCGTAACTGCCTCGCCATCGGCTGAACACTCCTGGGACTGGGAAAACGGGTCGTGCAGTATGTTTCTCACTCCCCGTACACGATATCTCACCGTACGACGGCGCCGACGGCGCACCCCGAGAACGTCGACCGGCCCTGCCCGGGCGGGAGTTGGGCGCAAGCCGGGCATCGCCGAGGAAAACAGAACGCGCGGTACGGACACACCACGGGAACCTGCCGCGACACGTGTCACCGCCGCGTACGGGACGCCGGTGGACGGCGACCGTCAGGGTCGGTTGAGGCATGTCCCTCCTCGATCCCCCCACAGCGGACGCAGGGCCTACAGTACGAGGCGACCGGTTGGTTTGCCAATGAGACGAGAGTGACTGCCAACTCGGCTCAGCAGAGGGGCACTTATGGCGAGACAGGAGCGCGCCGTCCGGACCCGCCGGACGATCCTCGAGGCCGCGGGCGCGGTCTTCGACGAGCACGGCTACACGTCCACGACCATCGCGATGGTGCTGGCACGGGCCGAAGTGACCAAGGGCGCCCTGTACTTCCACTTCCCCTCCAAGGAGTCGCTGGCCCGAGCCGTGCTGGACGAGCCGCTGCCCGTCGGTGCCGTTCCGCCGCAGCGGTGCAAGCTGCAGGAGATCGTCGACGTCACCTTCGTCTTCGGTCAGCACCTGCTCGACGACGCGCTGCTGAAGGGCGGCGTCCGACTCGCCGTGGATCGCAGCGTGCCCGGGGTCGAGCACAGCGGGCCGTTCCGGCAGTGGACCGACCGACTGGTGTGTCTGCTGCAACAGGCGCGTACTCAGGGGGAGTTGCTGCCGTCGGTGGAACCCGGGGACACGGCCGAGCTGGTGGTCGGCGCCTTCGCGGGGATCCAGTTGCTGTCCCGGGCGCTGACCGGCAGGGGCGACCTCGCGCAGCGGATCTCGGTCCTGTGGGCCCACGTACTGCCGAGCATCGCGGTACCGGGCCTGCTCCCCCGCATCGACACCGCGCCGGACCGGGGGCCACGGGTACTGGCGTCACTCGCGTCGCGCGCCTCCTGAGGTGGTGGTATGTGACATAGCACTGAGACGTTCAGTGCTATGTCACATACCACCGAGCCCGGAGGGCGGACGGGCCGGCCCCATTCGCACCGGCCCACCCGTCGAAGGTCCCGCCTCCCCACCCTGAACGCGCCGCGCCGGTTTCCCGTACTCCGTGGGAGCAGCCCGTTCCCGTGTCGGCCGAGGAGACGTTCCGGATGGTCCGGATGACCGCATACCGCACCGCCCTGGCGGCCGCCGTCGTGACCCCGTTCCTGCTGCCGCTGTGGGCGGCCGGCCCGGCGCAGGCGCACGGCGCGCCGACTGCTCCGGTCAGCCGGGGCTACGCCTGCTCGCCGGACGGCGGGGCGAACGCCAGGACGGCGGCCTGCAAGGCGGCGGTGGCGGCCAACGGCGCCCCGTTCACCTTCTGGGACGACGTACGGGTCTCGGACGTGAACGGCCGCGACCGGCAGACCATCCCGGACGGAAAGCTGTGCAGCGGCGGACTGGCGGAGTTCAAGGGCCTCGACCTCGCCCGCTCCGACTGGCCGTCGACGCGCCTGAAGCCGGGCGCGACGCTGAGCATGACGTACGCCGCGCCGATCCCGCACGCGGGCACCTTCCGGCTCTATCTCACCAAGCCGGGGTACGACCCGACGAAGCCGCTGACCTGGTCCGACCTGCCGGCCCAGCCGTTCGCCTCGGTCAAGGACCCGGCCCTGACCGGCGGTGCCTACCACTTCACCGCGAAGCTCCCGGCGAACCGCACCGGACGTCAGGTCCTCTTCACGGTCTGGCAGACCAGCAGCACGCCCGACACGTACTACTCCTGCTCGGACGTGGTGTTCCCGGGGGCGAGCAGCAGCGGTTCGGGGGCCTCGGCCTCGGCGCCCGCGTCAAGCGGCGGCGGCCGGACCGCGAGCGCGACACCCGCGCCGACGGCCCGGAAGCCGCGCACGTCGGCGAGTCCCGCGCAGCGGACGACGACGGCCGCGGCGGAGAGCGCGGCGCCGTCGCAGCCCGACAGCACCCCCGTCGCCGCCACCGAGACCGCCGACTCGGGTCCGTCCGCGCCCATGATGGCGGGCGGCGCCGCCGCGGTGCTGGTGCTCACCGGGGGCGCCGCCCTGGCCCTGCGTCTGCGTCGACGCTGAACTAAGGGGCTGCGAGGGTCAGTTGACGTAGACCGTCGCGCCGTTGTCCGTCACCGGGGCGTACTTGGCGGTGAAGTAGCCGCTGCTGAAGCAGAGCGACGAGCCGGACGTCTTGGTGAACTGCTGGTTGGTGAAGTTGATGCTGGCGTCGGTGTTGCTGGTGGTGCCGGTCAGGCTGGGGGCCTGGTAGACACAGGAGATGGAGCCCAGCAGGGTCTTCAGCTTGACCGTGGTCTGGATGGTGGAGCCGCTCGCCGGGGTCACGGTGAGCGTGCCGTCGGAGGCCACGGTGGTGGTGTACGGCAGGTTGTCGACCGTGATGCTGGTGACGCCGGTCACGCCGAGGACGTTGCTCGTGCAGCTGCTGCTGTCGAAGGTCTGCGCGCCGACGGACTCGGTGGCGGTGCCGGGGGCGCTGGGGTTGTCCGTGACCGTGGCGGTGAACGTCGAGGACGTGCAGGAGACACCGCTGGTGCCGGTCGCGCTGGAGTACAGCGTGGCGGAGGTGCCGCTGGCCAGCGGCGCGCTGAGGACGTCGCCGACCGCGACGGCGGTGCCGCCGGTGGAGCCGGTGGTCAGCACGGGGGTGTCGGCCGCCGAGGCCGGCATGGCGGCCGGGATGGAGAGGGCGGCGACGGTGCCGACGAGGGTGAGGAGGGTGCGAGTGCGCATGCGAGTGCCTCTTTCGAAAGTGGGGGTTGGGGGTGATGGGACGTGGGGGGTGGCTGGAAACGAAGGCGCGTACCCATTCGCCGTTGCCGGTCCGTGACGCCTTCTCCGTACGTCACGGACCGGCAGCGACGACCGGCCGGTGACCGGCCGAAGACCCGTGGGGAGGGCCGGCGGCCGGGCCGGACGGAAGATTCGGCCCGGCGACGGACCAGGGGGAAGTGCCCGTGCCGGGCCGTGGAGGGTTTGTGCCGGGCGGCGCTGCGCCCGTGATGGACAACTGAGGTCCGGGAAACGCGGACGGTGCCGCGTGGCTGGGATCCGGCGCCACGGATCCGGGGGAAGCCAGGGAGAGTTGTAGACCTGAGGGTCAGTCAACGTCAAGCGTTGGAAAGCGAGTTGACGATCGTTCAAGGAATTCCACAGCCAGGGCACGGCGCCCGGACAAAGCCCCAGCCAGCGGCGGGCCACAGGCGGCACACAATCAACATCCTTTTTTCACAACTCCCTTGACCCCCCAAAGTAACCACGGGTAACTTCCCGGTTGGCTACTGCGGAGTACGAGAAAGCCCTTCCATCCGTCCGGGAGTTGGGAGGAGGCGTGCGCTCGCAGCCGCTGTCCGCGCCAGGACAACGCGCCGCTGATGCCCAACCCGCACTGACTATGCACATGGGAGCAGAAATGGCCTCGTCCGCCGACCTCACACCCGGGAACCCGGAAAGCGGTTCCTCGTCCGACCCCGCAAGACGCGGGCGGGTCCGGCTGCGCCGCGCCGCGGTGATGGCGGTCCCCGCCGTCGGAGCCCTCGCCGGCCTCGCGATCCTCACCGCCCAGGGCGCTCTGGGCGTGTCCTTCTCGATCTCCGGCATGCCCTTCACGGTCACCGCGAAGTCGCTCGACGGCACCGGCTTCGAGCAGTTCGGCGCGCTCGACAGCATGATCGACAACAGCCCGAACGCCGGTGACACCGGCGGTCAGGTGCTGGTCGTCACCTCCGCCATCAAGAACGCGACGCTGGACAGCCTGTGCCAGAGCGTCGACCTCGGCGGCACCAACCTGCTGATCAAGGCGGGCAGCGGCTCGTCCAAGGTGCAGGCGACGAATCTGACGACGGACTCGACCCAGCTGTCCGGTGACGCCTCGTTCAACAACATCGAGATCGGCAACGACGCGAGCACGCTGAACAAGGCCGGTGTGAAGGGTCCGGAGGGCGTCTTCAGCCAGCAGGCCGACACCGTGCACATCGACAACCTGCGGCAGACGAACTACGCGACCACCGCAGGCGTCTTCAAGCTGCCCGGCCTCAAGCTCAGCTTCAGCGACTCGGGTTGCTGATGTCCGAGGACACTCCACGTCAGGAGTGGCGGCCCGCCTTCGACGGATGGCGGGCCCGTCGGCCGTTCTGGGGCGGGCTGCTGCTCGCGCTCGGCGGAGCGGAGATCCTCTTCACCGAGAAGGCCTCGTTGAAGGTCATCATGCACATCGGCATGCAGGGCCTGGCCGGGTATCTGCTGCCGACCGTGATGCTGCTGTGCGGGCTGCTGACCATCCTCAGCCCGGGGCAGCGGCTGTTCTACTCGATCATCGGCATCCTGTCCTCCCTGGGCACCTGGCTCACCTCCAACCTGGGCGGCTTCTTCATCGGCCTGGCCCTCGGCGCCGTCGGCAGCTGCATGGCCTTCGGCTGGCTGCCGGACCAGGAGCCGCGGGTCAGCAGGCGACGGCGCAGGAAGGAAGCGAAGTCCTCGGCGGAGGCCGTACAGCTGTAGGACCGCGGAGCGACAGGACCCCGTGCCTCGACCGTCGTACGACGGTGGTGGGCGCGGGGCCCGAGTCGTGTCCGCCTCCGCGCCAACGTTCCCTGGTTGAGGTGGAGTTGACGGTGGGATGGGAGGTGCATGGAGAGAGACATGGACACCGGTACGGCCCACGCGGCGCGGATCTACGACTACATCCTCGGCGGCAAGGACCACTACCCGGCCGACCGGGAGGCCGGCGACGCCATGTGCCGGGAGTGGCCGGCCCTTCCCGTCCACATGCGGGCCAACCGGGACTGGATGAACCGCGCGGTGCGCCGGCTGGCCCGGGAGGCGGGGGTGCGGCAGTTCCTCGACATCGGTTCCGGCATCCCCACCTCGCCCAACATCCACGAGATCGCCCAGTCCACGGCCCCGGCGTCGAGAGTGGTGTACGTCGACAACGACCCGCTCGTCCTCGCCCTGTCCGGGGAACTGCTCAGCAGCACGCCCGAGGGCCGTGCGGCGTACGTCGAGGCGGACATGCGCGACCCGGCGGCCGTCCTGGAGGCGCCCGCGTTCCGCGAGACCCTGGACCTGTCGGAGCCGGTCGCCCTGACCGTCATCGCGATCGTCCACTTCCTGCTCGACGAGCACGACGCCGTCGGCATCGTCCGCCGGCTCATGGAACCGCTTCCGGCGGGCAGCTACCTGGCGATGTCCATCGGCACGGCCGACTTCGCGCCGGAGGAGGTCGGGCGCGTCGCCCGGGAGTACGCGGCCCGCGGCATGCCGATGCGGCTGCGCACCCTCGCCGAGGCCGGGGACTTCTTCGCGGGCCTCGACCTCGTCGAGCCGGGCATCGTCCAGGTCCACAAATGGCACCCCGACGGCACGGCCGCGGAGCCGGTCCGCGACGAGGACATCGCCATGTACGGGGCGGTGGGCCGCAAGCTGTAGATGCCACGCATCTCATCACGATGCGGCAGCGGCAACTCACTGAAAGTGGCTGCTCACTTGACTACCGGAGGTCACACGCGATTGGCTCCGGCCAACGAGAGTCACCCGGACGGCGCACGGCACGCCGGACGGCGTCCGGGGGCTCCTCTCGCCGTTTCTCCAGTTCGGCCGCACAGCGAGGTGCCGCACCCTCATGAACACTCCTCCCCCGCCTCCCGCCTCCCACAGATCCGTGCGTGTCGCCGCCCTCGCGGTGGCCGTCGGGCTTCTCGTGACGGGGTGCTCCGCCTTCGGCGGTCAGTCGGAGTCCGACGCCGGCTCCGCGGGCAAGGCCGGCAGCGGCGGCCGTATCAGGATCGCCATGGTCACGCACGGCGCGAAGGGCGACGCCTTCTGGGACCTGGTGAAGAAGGGCGCCGAGGAGGCGGCCTCGAAGGACGACGTCGATCTGACGTACACCAACGACCCGGACGGGTCGGGGCAGGCCGAACTGGTGCGCGACGCCATTCGGGAGAAGGTCGACGGCATCGCCGTGACCCTGGCCAAACCGCAGGCGATGCGGGGGCCGGTCGCCCAGGCCAAGTCGGCGGGCATACCCGTCGTCGGCCTCAACTCGGGGACCGACTCCTGGCGGCCGGACGGGCTCCTGGAGTTCTTCGGCCAGGACGAGAGCGTCGCCGGGCGGGCCGTCGGCGACAAACTCAACGGCCTCGACGCCAAGCACGCGCTGTGCGTCATCCACGAGCGCGGCAACGTGGGCCTGGAGGCCCGCTGTGCCGGAGTGAAGAAGACCTTCGGCGGCCAGACCGAGAACCTCTACGTGGAGGGCACCGACCCGACCGCCACCTCCGCCGCGATCACCGCCAAGCTGCGGCAGGACCCGAGCATCGACGAAGTGGTCACCAACGGCGCCCAGTTCGCGATGCTGGCCGTCAAGGCGGTGCAGACGGCCGGCAGCCGGGCCGGGGTCGCGACCTTCGATCTCAACAAGGACCTGGTCAAGGCCGTGCAGAGCGGGGACGTGCAGTTCGCGGTGGATCAACAGCCGTATCTGCAGGGCTACCTCGCCGTGGACGGGCTGTGGCTGTACCGGACCAACGGCAACATCAGCGGCGGCGGTGTCTCGCCGGTGCTCACCGGCCCGGCGTTCGTGACGAAGGCCAACGTCGCCTCCGTCGCCCGGTTCGCCGACGGCGGCACCCGCTGAGCCGCCCGGCGCGCGACATTTCGTACGCCGATGTCGCGAAATATTTCGGAGACCCGTGGCACGTGCGGTCACTTGTGCGGTTAGCATCCTGTGCACCCCTTCTCGCCCTGCTCACGGCCACCCCCGTCACTCTCCGCTCCACTCCGCTGACTGCCTAGGACGACCATGTCTCCACGGACAGGTGCCCGGCCCCGCCGTCTCGGCTCCATACGTCTGTCGCTGATCCTGCTGGCCCTGGTTCCCAGCGTCACCCTCGCCGCGATGTGGGGCGTGACGACGACGCAGATGTTCGCGGAGGGGCTGCGGCTGCGCTCGCAGACGCAGTTGAGCCGGTCGACCGGCGCGATGGGCACCGAGGCGACGCTCGCCCTGCAGCGGGAGCGCAGTCTGTCGGCGGCCTGGCTGGCCGGCGACCCGCGCGGCTCGCGGGCCGCGCTGGAGGCGCAGCGCAAGGAGACGGACGAGGCGGTCGCGAAGCTGGTCGGCCAGTCGGACGCGATCAAGATGGCCCCGGCGCGCATCTCGGACCGGCTGTACTCGGTCCTCGGCTCGGTGGGCAGCCTCGAGTACTACCGGGGTCAGGTGGACGACCCGACCGACATCACCGCGGCGCAGGCGCTGGACCAGTACAGCTCGATCATCGACGACCAGATCCACGCCTTCCAGGAGCTCTCCCAGGTCGACGACGGCGACCTGACCTCACAGGCCGGCCCGCTGGTCGCCCTGGAGCACGCGGCGGAGCTGGTCGCGCAGGAGGACGCGCAGCTCACCCAGGCCTGGCCGTCCGGCCGGCTGACCGACAAGTCGTGGATGACGTTGACGCAGTTGGTCGACACGCGGCGCTGGCTGGTCCAGGACCAGATCGTGCCCTCGCTGCAGGGCGGCGCCAAGACCCAGACCGAGCGGATCCTGCAGAGCCCCGAGTGGCAGAGCGTCCAGAACATCGAGGACAAGGTGCTCGCGGCCCGGCCGGGCGCGGACGGCAGGGTGGTTCTGCCCGCCGCGCGGGACCAGTGGGCGGCGGCCTTCGCGAAGGTCGGCGACGAGTACGGCCGGATGATCCGGGTCCAGACGTCCGGGCTGCTGGACCGCAGCGGGGACAAGGCGCACAGCCTGCTGGTGACGGCCGCGTCGCTGAGCGCGGGCGGGCTGGTGGCGCTGCTGCTGTGCGTGGGCATGTCCTGGCGGATCACCCGCTCGTTGTCGCGCCGGCTGCGGGGTCTTCGGGAGGCCACGCTGAGCCTGGCTGAGGAGCGGCTGCCGGACGTGGTGGCGCGGCTGGACCGGGGCGAGACGGTGGACGCGGACCTGGCGACCCCGCCGCTCGACTACGGCCGTGACGAACTGGGCGAGGTGGCACGGGCGTTCAACAAGGCGCAGCGGACGGCCGTCCACACCGCGATCGAACTCGCCGACATCCGGCGGGGCTTCCAGAAGGTGATCCTCGGCATCGCTCGGCAGTCGCAGAACCTGGTGAACCTGCAGCTGACCAAGCTGGACACGCTGGAGCGCGAGCACACCGACCCGGACGTCCTCAAGGGCCTGTACGAACTGGACTCCACGGCCAGCCAGTTGCGGCGGTACGAGGAGAACCTGGTCATCATCAGCGGGGAGCAGCCCCGGCGCAGCTGGCGCGAGCCGGTCGCGCTGATCGACATCCTGCGCAGCGCGGTCGGGGAGGTCGCCGAGTACCAGCGGGTGGAGGTGCACACCGACGAGGACGTGTACCTGGCTCCGCCGGCGGTGGCCGACGTGATCCATCTGCTGGCCGAGCTGATCGACAACGCCACCGCGTACTCGCCCTCTCCGTCGCCGGTCGGTGTCCGGGCCGCGCTGGTCGCCAAGGGCCTGGTCGTCGAGGTGGAGGACCGTGGGCTCGGGATGGCCGAGGAGGACTACGCCGCCTTCAACGCCCAGTTGGCGGTGGAGCCGAAGTTCGACGTGGTCGCCCTCGCCGACGACCTGCGCCTCGGCATGTTCGTGATCGCCCGTCTGGCCACCCGGCACGGCATCGCCGTCACCCTGCGCCCGTCGCCGTACGGCGGCACCACGGCGATCGTCCTGGTGCCGCACGACATCGTGGTGCGCGAGGTGGCGGAGCCGGCCCGGGCCGCCGGACAGGCCTGGGACGGGGTCACCGGGCCGGACGCGCCCGAGTGGCACGAGAGCACCGTGGGGACACCGGCCGCGCGGACCGGGGACGACGAGTACGCGCAGAACGGCACCGCCCCTGGCATCCGCCCGCAGACCGGTCTCCTCAACGGCACGGAACACGCCCGCACGACCGAGACCGGGGCCGCGGACACGGCCGGCCCCTACGGCACGGCGGACACCGGCCTCCACGCCACCGGACCCGCGGAAACGGTCGGCCCCTACGGGACCGCGGACACCGCGGACGCCGGACGCGCCGGGGCCCTGTCCGCCGACTGGCGCGCCGAGGAGGCCGTACCCGGTGCCGGACGGGCCCAGGGGGCCGTACCCGGTGCCGGACGCGCCGAAGGGGCCGTACCCGCTCCGGGGCGACCGGGACGGGCCCGGTATCCGGGTGAGGAGCGGTGGGTGTCGGACGCCCGGCATGCCGCGGCCGCCGCACGGGGCGGTGAGGCCGAGCGCGAGGCGGCCACCGGGGACCGCGCCGGGCAGCCCGGCAGACACGCCCGTCGCCCGGGGCTCGCCCCACTCCCCCGGCGGGTCCCGCAGACCAGTCTGGTCGCCGAGCTCCTCGATGACGGACCGCGCGGTGAACAGCAGGGCCCGTTCGAGGAGTTCACCCCCGAGCAGGCCGCTTCCTCGCTCGGGGGATTCCAGCGGGGGACGCTCCAGGCACGTGACGAGGGCGCCGAGACGCAGTACGACCAGGAGGAGGCCGCCGTAACGGACGACACGGACGCATCCAGCCCCGCCACCGGTACATCCGCCGCAGGCACCCCCGCCGACCGCTGACGAAGGACACGTCATGACACGCCCCATCCCAGCCACCCATACCGCGCTCGATCAGCTGCTGACCGGCCTTGTGGACCGGGTCGCCGAGGTGAACCACGCCGTGGTGCTCTCCGAGGACGGCCTGGTCGTCAGCAAGTCCACCGGGTTCCTGCGGGACGACGCCGAACGGCTCGCGGCCACCGCCTCCGGGCTGATGAGCCTCAGCAAGGGCGTCAGCATGGACTTCCGCGGCGGGCCGGTGCGGCAGGCGCTGATCGAGATGGCCCACAGCTATCTGATCCTCACCTCCGCCGGGCCCGGCGCCCATCTCGTCGTCCTCACCAGCCAGGGCGCCGACGTCGGCGTCGTGGCGTACCAGATGAACATGCTCGTCAAGAAGATCGGTGAGCATCTCAGCGCCGCACCACGGGCCGGCATCGGCCCCACTGTCGATTCCGGCGCGTGAGGTGGGCGGAGGCGACACGGCAGGCCGCCTGGTACGGCCGTTCGCGCTGACGGGCGGACGCACCCGGCCGAGCCGCGCCGACTTCACGCTCATCACGACGGTTACCGCGGTGGACCCGCCGCCGACCTGGGCCACCCGACCTCAGCCGGAGCAGCAGCGCATCCTGCGCCACTGCGCCGAGCCGATCGCCGTCGCGGAACTCGCCGCCCGGCTCGACCTCCCGGTGAGCGTGATCGTGATCATGCTCTGCGATCTCCTGGAGTCGGGCCGGATCACGTTCCGTCCGCCCCATCCGGTGACCCGGACCCCGGACCTGGACCTGTTGCAGAAAGTGAGGGACGGCCTTGGCCGACTCTGACACCATCACCCGGTCGGCACCCGACACGGTCAAGATCCTGATCGCCGGCGGTTTCGGCGTGGGCAAGACCACCATGGTCGGGTCGGTCAGCGAGATCGCGCCGCTGCGCACCGAGGAACGGCTGACCGCCGCCGGCCTCGGCGTCGACGACCTGGAGGGCATCGAGGAGAAGCAGGCCACCACCGTGGCCCTGGACTTCGGCCGGATCACCATCGGCGCCGACCTCGTCCTGTATCTCTTCGGCACCCCGGGCCAGCAGCGCTTCTGGTTCATGTGGAACGACCTCGCGATCGGCGCGCTGGGCGCGGTCGTGCTCATCGACGTCCGCCGTCCCGAGACCAGCTTCGCCGCGATCGACTTCTTCGAACGCCGCGGCATCCCCTTCGTCGTGGGCGTCAACGGCTTCCACGGCGAACACCCCTACCCGCCCGAGGAGATCCGCGAGGCCCTGGCCCTCCCCGAGCACGTCCAGGTCCTGCTGTGCGACGCGCGGGAACGCGGTTCGTGCCGGGACGTACTCATCGCGCTGCTGGACCAGTTGATCGCCGCGGCGGTCAACTGAGAGCTTTCCCAGGGCCGGTTCACTCGTCGGGGCCGGTCAGGGGCTCGTTCGACGGAGCGACGATCCGCGCCGTCAGGTCCGGGTCCGGCATGTCCCGGTCGAAGGGGAACATCGGCCGCCTGATGCGGTGGTGGCCGAGCCGCTCCAGGTCCTGGTCGACTCCGCCCGGGGTCAGGGCCATCCTCCAGTCGGCGGCCAGGGCGAAGAGCTCCGGCTCCAGATAGCCGATCTTGACGATCACGAGGTCCGCCTCGCGGGGGTTGAGATCCAGGTCGGTGAAGTCGTGTTCGTGGTGGTACGGCTTTCTGAGCCGGGTGAGGATCACGTGCACGCTCCCCACCCGCAGCACCACTTCGGTTCCGGCGTCCCGGTCACCGTGCCGGATCGCGTGGACGGTGCCGGTGAGGGTGAGCGGGCCGGCGTGGCGGTCGTCGACCTCGGCGCCCGCGGTGACGGTGACCGTGGCGCCGACGCCGGCCTCGACGGCGGTGTCGACGGCCGACGGGCCCGGCAGGGAGGCGTAGAGGACGGTCGGGCCGTCGGGGTCCTTGAACTCCGGGCGCGCGAGGACCTGTTGCAGGCCCCAGGTGACGTCGCCCGCACCGCCCGCCGTCGGGTTGTCGCCGGTGTCACTGATGACGTACGGACGGGCTTCGGCGGCCAGGGCGGTGTCGAGACAGTCGTCCAGGGTGCCGGTCGGGGCGACGAAGGCGAAGTCGCGCCGGGCCGCCCAGAAACCGTGGGCGAGTCGTTCCGCGCCCGCGGCCACGGCGGTGCGGTCGGGGCCGGTGACCACGACCGCCGCCCGGTTGCGCGGCTCGTCGGCCCAGGCGTAACCGACCCAGATCGCCGCGTCCGTGACCCCGTCGGCCGCCTCCACGTCCTCGACGGCCGCGTACACGCTCCGCGCGGGCTCGATGCGGGTGGAGGTCTGCTCGCCGGCCAGCAGCACCGGCACCGGGATCCAGGCCTTCACCGGGCGGGGCGCGCCGCTCGTCAAAAGGTCGACGAGGTTGCGGGCGGCCCGTTCCTTCGTCTCCATGGCGTCCTCGTGCGGGGCCATGCGGTAGCAGCTGATCAGGTCGCTGAGGTGGACGAGGTCACGGGAGACGTTGCCGTGCAGGTCCATGGAGGTGGACACCAGGACGTCCGGGCCGGTCACCTCGCGGACGCGGGTGAGGAGGTCGGCCTCGGCGTCGTCCAGGCCCTCGACCGTCATGGCGCCGTGGATGTCGAACCACAGGCCGTCGACGGGGCCCGACCGGCGCAGACGGTCGAGGAGTTCGGCGGAGAGTTCCGCGTAGGCCGCCGCGGTCACCGTGCCGCCCGGCAGCGCCTTGCCGACCAGCGCGCCTCTCCAGTCGGCGACTTCGCGCAACTCGCTGCCGGGAGCGAGGAAGGGGTAGCGGGCCAGGACCTCGTCCCCGCGCTGCGGGTGGAAGGCGGGGGCCTCGGTGCGGGCCGGGGAGAAGGTCGACGACTCGATGCCGAGGCCGGCGACGGCGATCACGGGACGGGATGCCGGCATGGAATCCTCCGGAGGGTCAGGGGTGATGGTTGCCGGTCGCCGTGTGCAGCGCGTGCGCCAGGGCCCGCTGCAGGGCCATCTGCCCCGCGCCGGCCAGGCCGGCGTCGGCGCCGAGGACGGCCCGTTCGATCACCAGGTGTTCGGTGACCAGCGGATGGCAGCCCTCGTAGAGCTGGCTGCGGACGGCGGCGACGAACGGCTCCAGCGTGGAGAGGATGCCGCCGAGGTACACGGCGTCGGGGTTGAAGAAGTTGACGTTGGCGGCGAGGACCTGACCGAGGTAGCGGCCGGCCTGCCGGACGGCGCGGGTGGCCTCCGGGTCGGCGTCGGAGGCGAGGCGTACGACGTCCTCGGTGGACGTCACCTTCAGGCCGCGCTCGCGCAGGACGCGCACCAGGGCCGCGCCGGAGGCCACCGTCTCCAGGCACCCGGTGTTCCCGCAGGAGCAGGGGATGTCGTGGGCGGCCTCGACCCGGACGTGGGTGATCTCGCCGGCGCCACCGGTGCCGCCGCGGTAGAGACGGCCGTCGGCGATGACACCGGCGCCGATCCCGGAGCCCGCCTTGACCATGATCGACTGGCGGTGCGCGGCGGGCCGTACGCTGTGCTCGCCCACGGCCATGCAGTTGGCGTCGTTCTCGATGGCGACCGGCACCGCGAACCGCTCCTCCAGCCAGTCCCGTACCGGGAAGCGGTTCCAGCCCGGCATCCGGGCCGGCAGGGTCACCAGTCCCGGCTCCACGTCGACCGGTCCGGGCAGGCACAGGCCCACGCCCCGCAGCAGACCCCGGCCGTGCCGTTGCGCGAGCGAGGAGAGCGTCTCCACCAGTCCGGGCAGGGCCGCCTCGGGACCGTCGGCGGTCGGGAACGGCACGGTGGAGACGTCGGTGAGGCCGCCCCCGGGCAGCACCACGCCCACATGCGCGTGCTTGCCGCCGAGTTCGGCCGCCACGGCGAACCCGTCGCTGCCGCCCAGCCGCAGCACCTTGCGCGGCCGGCCTCCCGCGGACGACACCGTGCCCTCCTCCGCGACCAGCCCGTGGTCCATGAGCTGACCCACCGTGAAGGAGATCGTCGAGGGTGCGGCGCCCAGCAGTCCGGCCAGTTCCGTACGGGTCGTGGCCTGACCGGAGGCGAGGAGTTCGAGGATGCGCTCGGCGAGCGAGGTGACGCCGACGAGGTGTTTGCGGCGCGGCGGACTTTTTTCGGTCATGGACGAAGTAACTTCCGTCGACGGCGTTCGGGGCGACGAGCGTATGCCCCTGAAACCGCCTCCACGCTTTTTTCAGAACAGCAGTAACAGGCTTTTTACGACGGTGCGTCTGTTTCTTCGACCACACGGGTCGTTGACTGTCCCTCACCCCCGCAGAGCCCACCCTTGTTCCGAGGAGAGCCATGTCCCCTGCCCGCACGAGACTCCTGGCCGGTGTCACACTCTCCGTGGGCACGCTGCTGCTCGCGGGCTGCTCCGGATCGAGCGGCGCGTCGTCCGCGGCCAAGGACTCAATCAACTACGCGCTGCCGGCGAACTTCACGCCGAACTGGATCCTGCCGATCGGCACGGCGGCGCACCTCAACACCAACAACATCTCCATCGCCAACGCGTTGTGGGAGCCGTTGGTGGCCTACGACGGCTCGAGCGGCAAGATCGCCTGGAACAAGGCCGGTTCGATCGCCACGGCCGCCGACTTCGCCGCCGACAACAAGAGCGTGAAGATCACCCTGGGCGACCGGCACTGGAGCGACGGCAAGCCCGTCACCGCCAAGGACGTGCGGTTCTGGTTCGACCTCATCAAGGCGAACAAGACGCAGTGGGCGGGCTACAACCCGGGCAAGGCACCGGACAACTGGACCTCCCTCACCGTCCAGGACGACCGCCACTTCACCATCACCTTCGACAAGGCGTACAACCCGCAGTGGATGCTGGCGAACGAACTGAGCTCCATCAACCCGCTCCCCGAGCACGCCTGGGACAAGGGCGACCCGAAGCGGACCTGGACCTACCTCAACGACGCGGCCAAGAACATCGGCGGTTACGCCACCAACGCGCTGTGGAAGACCATCAGCGGCCCCTACGCCGTGAAGTCCTTCTCGACGGCCGGCAAGGTCGTGCTCACCGCCAACAAGAAGTACGACGGCGGGGAGAAGCCCGGCATCCCCACCGTGAACCTGCTTCCCTTCACCACGGCGGACGCCGAGAAGAACGCCCTGCGCTCCGGGAGCGTCGACTACGGCTACATCGAGGCGACCGACCTCGACCAGGAGGCGAGCTTCACCGCGCGGGGCTACGAGGTGAAGCCGTGGTCGGGCTGGGCCATCACCTACATGCCGTACAACTTCAACAACCCCGCCATGGGTGCCGTGTTCCAGCAGCTCTACGCCCGGCAGGCGGTTCAGCGGTCGATCGACCAGACGAGCCTGGCGAAGGTCGTCCTCAATGGCACGGCGGTGCCCGGCTACGGTCCGGTGCCGCAGGGGCAGGCCTCCGACTTCGTCTCGCCGACGCAGAAGGACAATCCGTACCCGTTCTCGACGAGTGCCGCCAAGTCCCTGCTCACCAGCCACGGCTGGACCGAGCAGGGCGGGGTGATGACCTGCACCGACCCGGGCAGGTGCGGTGCGGGGATCGCCCGGGGCACCAAGTTCGAGATGACGGTGCTGTCGCAGTCCGGATCCACCGTCACCGACAACATGATGAGCGCGATCCAGTCCTCGCTCGCCAAGACCGGCATCAAGTTCTCCATCAGGACCGCGCCGGTCAACTCGGTGCTCTCACAGACCCCGCAGTGCACCGCGGGCCAGTCGATCTGCAAGTGGCAGCTGTCCTTCTTCGGCACGGCGGGCAGCTGGTACTTCCCGGCCTTCCCGACCGGTGACTCGCTCTTCCAGACCAAGGCCGGCTCGAACTTCGGCAGTTACTCCAACCCGGACGTCGACCGGCTCATCACCGCGTCCACGACGTCGAGTTCGACCCGGGCCGTGCAGGACTACAGCGCCGCCCTCGCCAAGGACCTGCCGGTGATCTGGCTGCCGGAGCCGGACTACCAGATCTCCGTGATGAAGAAGGGACTGGGCGGCTTCTCCCAGGACTCGCTCGCCAACTTCCACCCCGCGCAGTGGAAGTGGACCGGCTGAGCCATGGAGACCCTCGTCTACCTGGCCCGGCGGACGCTCCAGGCCCTCGCGGTGATCCTCATCGTCACGGTCGTGGTCTTCTGCCTGCTGCACGCGCTGCCCGGGGGTCCCGCGCGCGGGATCCTCGGACCGCAGGCGACCGCCCAGCAGATCACCGCGTTCAACCACGACCAGGGGCTGGACCGCCCGCTGCCCGTCCAGTACCTCTACTACCTGCGCACCCTGCGGCACGGGGACCTCGGAACGTCGTACACGCTCAACGAGGCCGTCTCCCAGCTGATCGGGCAACGGCTGCCGAAGACACTGGTGCTGACGGTGCTGTCCGCGCTCGTCGGGCTGCTCCTCGCGATCCCGCTGGGCATGTGGCAGGCGGTGCGGCGCAACAAGCCGGCCGACTACGTGATCACGACGCTGAGTTTCGTCGCGTACTCGACCCCGGTGTACTTCCTGGGCCTGATCCTGGTGCTGGTCTTCACCCAGACGCTGCGCTGGTTCCCCTCCCAGGCGCCGCAGGGGGACACGCTCGGGCAGGTGCTCGGCGATCCGGTGGCGCTCGTGCTGCCGGTGATCACGGGCGCCGCGTCGATGATCGCGGTGTTCAGCCGGTACATGCGGGCGGCGACGCTGGAGAACCTGGCCGAGGACTACGTCCGCACCGCCCGGGCGGGCGGTGCGCGGCAGTACGCGATCCTTTTCCGGCACGTCTTCCGCAACTCGCTCACGCCCGTGATCGCGATGCTCGGTTACTACGTGCCCGTCCTGTTCGGGGGCGCCCTGGTCGTCGAGCAGCTCTTCAACTACCCGGGGATGGGGCTGCTGTTCTGGTCCGCCGCGCAGTCGTCGGACTATCCGGTGCTGCTCGGCTGCGTCCTCGTCATCTCCGTCGCCACGGTCGTGGGCACGCTGCTCGCCGACGTCGTCCAGCGTGTCGTCGACCCCCGAGTGAAGGCGGGCCAGGCATGAGCGCCGTCCTGCAGACCACCACGCCGACGACCGACCCCCTCGCGGGCCACCGTCTCTCGCTGCGCCGGTTCACCCGCAACAGGCTGGCCGTCGCCGGTCTCGCGGTGGTGGTCCTCTTCCTGCTGCTCTGCTTCGCCGGCCCGCTGCTGTACTCCACCGACCAGACCCACACCGACCTCACCCAGGTCAACCTCCGGCCGGGCGGCTCCCATCTGCTCGGCACGGACGCCGTGGGCCACGACGAGCTGGGGCGGCTGATGTACGGCGGGCAGGTCTCCCTGCTCGTCGGGCTCGCGGCCGGGGTGCTCGCCACCGTCATCGGCACGCTGTGGGGTGCCGTGGCCGGGTACGCCGGCGGCTGGGTGGACGCGGTGATGATGCGGATCGTGGACGCGGGCATCGCGATTCCCGCGCTGTTCATCCTGCTGGTCGTGTCGGCGATCACGACCCCTGACCCGCTCGGGCTGATCCTCGTGCTCGGACTGGTGTCCTGGCTGGTGCCCTCCCGGCTCGTGCGGGCGGAGACGCTGACGCTGAAGGGCCGTGACTACGTCCTGACGTTGCGCGCCACCGGTGGCACGCACGGACGGGCGATCCGCCGGCACATCCTGCCCAACTCGGTGTCCACGATCGTCGTCGCGGCCACCTTCCAGGTCGCCGACGCGATCCTGCTCGTCGCCTACGTCTCGTATCTGGGCCTCGGTGTCCAGCCGCCGAAGACCGACTGGGGCGGGATGCTGTCCGCCGGTCTGACGGCCGCGTACTCGGGACGCTGGTGGCTGATCGTTCCGCCGGGCCTCGCGATCATCCTCGTCGTGTGCGCGTTCAACGCGATCGGGGACGGGCTGCGGGACGCCTTCGACGTGAGGGGGCGTGGGTGAAGGGCGCAGGGAAGGCGGGGAAGGCGGTGGAGGGGGCGAAGGTGCCGGAGGCGGAGAGGGTGCTGGAGGTCGAGGGGCTGGGGGTCACGTTCGGGACCGAGACGGGTGACGTGCCGGCGCTATGTGACATATCACTGCACGTGCATCCGGGTGAAACCCTCGCCCTCGTCGGCGAGTCCGGCTCCGGGAAGTCCACCGTCGCCCTCGCCGCGATGGGTCTCCTGCCGGGCAACGCCCGTGTCTCGGGCCGGGTCAGGATCGACGGCAGGGACGTCGTCGGGGCCGGCGAGGGAGAGCTGGCCCGGTTGCGCGGTCGTACGGCGTCGATGGTGTTCCAGGAGCCGGCCACCGCCCTCGATCCACTCACCCGGGTGGGTGCGCAGATCGCCGAGGTCATCCGGAACCACCGTCCCCTCTCCCGCGCCGAAGCCGCCGGTGCGGCGGTCGAGTTGCTCCGCAGGGTCGGCATTCCCGAGCCGGAGCGGCGGGCGAAGGCGTTTCCGTTCCAGATGTCGGGCGGGCAGCGGCAGCGCGTCGTGATCGCGATGGCGATCGCCAACTCGCCCGGTCTGCTCATCGCGGACGAGCCGACGACCGCGCTGGACGTCACCGTGCAGGCCGAGATCCTCGATCTGCTGCGGGAGCTGGCCGCCGACTCCGGCACCGGGGTGCTGCTGGTCACCCACAACATGGGCGTGGTCGCCGACTTCGCGGACCGGGTGGCGGTGATGCTGCGGGGCGAGATCGTCGAGAGCGGGCAGGTGGACGAGGTGCTGCTGCGGCCGCGGCACGACTACACGCGGAAGCTGCTGGCGGCGGTGCCGCGCCTGGTGGTCGACGAGCCGAAGGAGGCACCGGCCCCTTCGGCGCAGGGCGAGCCGGTGGTCCGGCTCCAGGACGTGTCCGTGACCTTCGGCCGTGGTCCCCGTACCGTACGGGCGCTGCGGGAGGTGTCGATGTCGGTGCGGGCCGGCGAGACGGTCGGGCTGGTGGGCGAGTCGGGCTCGGGCAAGTCGACCGCGGCCCGCGTCGCGCTGGGGCTGGTGGCGCCCGCGTCCGGGTCGGTGTCGCTGTTCGGTGCCGACCTGGGCCGCACCCGGGGACGCGCGCGCCGGGCCCTGCTGTCCGGGGTCGGGGTGGTGCTGCAGGATCCGGTGGCCTCGCTGGACGCGCGGATGAGTGTCGGGGAGTGCGTCGCCGAGCCGCTGCGGATGCACCGGCGGGGGATGTCGGCGGCCGAGCGGCGCGCCAGGGTCGCCGAGGTGCTCGAACGGGTGCGGCTGCCCCGGGAGTTGGCGGGGCGGGGGCCGCGTGAGCTGTCCGGTGGGCAGCGGCAGCGGGTCAGTCTCGCCCGGGCGCTGGTGCTTCAGCCGCGGCTGCTGGTCGCGGACGAGCCGACGAGCGCGCTGGATGTGAGTGTGCAGCAGACGGTGCTGGAGGTGATCGCCGAGTTGCAGGGCGAGCTGGGGTTCGCGTGCCTGTTCGTCTCGCACGATCTGGCGGTGGTGCAGCAGTTCGCGCAGCGGGTCGTGGTGATGCGTGACGGGCGCGTCGAGGAGGAGGGGCCGACCATGAGGACCCTGTTGCGGCCGGAGACCGCCTACACGCGCCGGCTCATCGCGTCGGTGCCGGTACCGGATCCTGTGGTGCAGCGGCGCCGGCGGGCCGAGGACCGGACGGGGGCCACCGCGTGACGCGTGCTTCCGGGGTGGTCGCGGGCGTCGACATCGGCGGCACGACCACCCAAGTGCTGCTGTGCGCGGGGGACTTGAGGGTCATGGACCGTCTGGAGGTGGCGACGCCAGCGGCCGAGGGCGGGGCGGCGATGGTCGGCGCCGCGCTGGATGCCGTACGGCGCCTGCTGGGGCGTACGCCCGCGCGGCTGCTCGGTGTCGGGGTGGGGGCGGCGGGGGTGGTGGACGCTCGGGCCGGACGGGTGCTGGTGGCGAGCGACTCCTTTCACGGCTGGGCCGGTTTCGAGGTGACCGCGGCGGTCGAACGGGGCCTGGGAGTGCCGGCGTTCCTCGACAACGACGTCAACGCGTTCCTGCGCGGCGAGGTGACCGCCGGGGCGGTGGCGGGCGAGCCGGACGTGCTCGGTATGACGCTGGGCACCGGGGTCGGCGGGGCGTTGTGGCTGAGAGGCGCCCTGTACGACGGGCCGGAGGGCGCGGCGGGCGAGATCGGTCATGTGCCCGGCTTCGGCGAACTGGCCTGCACCTGCGGGGGCCGGGGCCATCTGGAGACGCTGGCCTCGGGCCGTTCGATCGCCGCCCGGTACCGGGAGCGCACGGGCCGCGACGGCTCGGGCCGCGGCGTTGCCGAGGCGGCGGGCCGGGGTGATCCCGACGCGCTCGCGGTGTTCGAGACGGCGGGCGCAGCGGTGGCCCGGGCGCTGCTGGTCACGGCCGGCCTGCTGGACGTGACGACCTTCGTGATCGGCGGCGGTGTCAGCCGGTCCTGGTCGCTCCTGGAGCCCGCCGTCCGGCGAGCGTTGAGCGCCGAACCCCCGGTCAGCGGGCGCCCGTTGCGGGTGCTGCCGGCCGGTCTGGGCGAGGACGCGGTGGCCGTCGGCGCGGCGGCCCGGGCGCGGGCGGAGCTCGATCCACCCACCGCTCCCACAGCGGGCGGCAAGGTGAACGAGGAGAAATGAGCGGGACGGCACATTCGTAGTGCCGGCGACCGACCTCAACGGCACCGACTGGACGTACGTCAGCCAGTACATCCATGTGTGGGACTCCGCCGATCTGCGTACCTTCACCGGGTACCGGCGGCTCAAGCCGCACGCCATGGACGGCGGCGCGGGTGCCACCCGTGAGGGGGGGCACCCGCGCCGGACCGTGCGAGAGGGCTCAGCTCAGGCCGGCCGTCTTCAGCCAGCCCTTGGCGACGTCCAGCGGGTCCTTGTTCTCGAGCTGGACCTGCGAGTCCAGGTCGAGCAGGGTCTTGGTGTCGAGCTTGGCGGAGACCGCGTTCAGCGCGGCGACACCGTCCGAGGACAGACCGCTCTTGTATACGAGCGGCTGGACGTTCTCGAAGCCGAAGAGGTTCTGCGGGTCCTGCAGGACGACGAACTTCTCCTTGGTGATGTTCGGGTCCGTGGTGAAGATGTCCGCGGCCTGCACGGTGTTCTTCTTCAGCGCCGCCAGGGTCAGCGGGCCGCCCGCGTCCAGCGCCTTGAAGCCCTTGAACTCCAGGCCGTACACCGACTTCAGGCCCACCAGGCCCTGCTGCCGGGTCTGGAACTCCGGCGAGGCGCCGATGGTCAGGTCCTTCGCCACGTTCTTGAGGTCCGCGATGCTGGACTCGCTGGTCAGCTTGTACTTGTCCGCGGTGGCCTTGTTGACCGTGACGGAGTCCTTGTCCTGCGCGGAGGCGGGCTCCAGGAGCGTCAGCTTGGAGTCCAGCTTGGCCTCGATCGCGGCCGTGGTGGCCTCGACGGTCTTGGGCGCGGCCTTCGGGTCGAGGTAGGCCAGGAGCGCGCCGTTGTACTCCGGCAGCACGGTGATGGAGCCGTTCTTCAGCAGCCCGTACGTCGTCTCGCGGCTGCCGATGTTCGGCTTGTAGGTGACCTTGACACCCTTGGCCTTCAGGGCCTCGCCGTAGATGTCGGCGATCAGAATGCTCTCGGCGAAGTTGTTGGATCCGACGACGACGGTCTTGCCGTCCGACTTGCCGCCCTGCAGCGGGTCGGAGGAGGAGCTGTCGGAGGAAGAGGAGGAACCACATCCCGCCAGCAGGGCCGTGGTCGCGGCAAGCGCGACGGCCGCCGCGGGGTAGCTCCTGAAGGACCTGGGGCGTGGGGCTTTGGAAGTCACGATTCCCGTTCCGGACTCGGGGGATTGATGAGAAGCAACCGCTGCAACTGATCCAATCCAGCCTGTTCTCCCTCAGTCAAGAGCAGCCTGGTCACCAATTGGCCTCAATGCGTGATCGGTTGTGAATGCGGTGTGAACAGACTGAAGCGGAAGCGGAGGCGCTTTGTAACGGATTCTTGACGTAGGGCGACGCCCTTGATCATTCAAAGAGACGGTAGTCTCACCGCAGTTGGCGTCGGTCACAGCGGTGTGCGGGGGCCGCTGCGGTGTCATCCGCACCATTCCTCATGATCCAGTCATCGATCAGAATCGGTCAAGGCGCGTCGTCGCGCGCGACCGAGACCGCACGAAGGAGGCCCGGTGTCCACGAAAGAGGTGGACGCGACCGCCCGGCCCGCCCCGCCGTCGCCGAGAGGCGGCATCCGGGGGTTCGCCGACCGGTGGCCGTTCCGGCGCAAGCTCAACCTCCTGGTCGGCGTTCCGCTGGCCGTCGTAGCCGCCCTGCTCTCGTATCTGATCGCCGGCCAGATCGGCCAGGCCCAGGACGCCTCGTCCGCGGCGGATCTGGTGCGCAACAGCGAGCAGGTGGCCACCCTGGTCAACGAGGTGGAGAGCGAGCACCAGCTGGCGATCCTGCTCTCCGTGCGCTACGAGGCCGGCGGCAAGGGCGCCGAGTCGACCCGGACCGCCTACCGCAAGGCGCAGCGGGCGGTGGACGACCAGGTCGCCAAGGTGCGGTCGGTCTTCGGCGGGGAGCTGCCGGACAGCGAGGCGCAGGCGCTGAAGGAGGTCGAGGGCCTCACCAGCCTGCGCGGGACGGTCGAGCAGAGCTATCTGCCCGCCAGCAACATCGACCCCGCCTACGACAACGCCGCCAAGACCCTGATCGACGGTCTCGGCCTGGACCGCAACGCCGAGCTGGCCGCGACCTTCACCGGCAACCTCCTGGACTCCCTGCTGCGCGCCGACGCCGCGCACGGCTCCTTCGAGACCGGCGTGTTCTCGGCGACCACCGGTGACACCAACGCGCTCATCGAGTTCACCACCGCCGTCGGCGCCTACGAGCTCTACGGCAACCAGGCCGACCGCTTCGCCCGGTTCGCCACCGCCGACCAGGCCGACGAGCTCACCGGCGTCGAGCACACCGCCGCGATGCGGGAGATCTCCGAGGCGTACGCCGAACTCCAGGTCGCGCCCAGCACCCTGCAGGCCGGCACGCCCGCCGAGATCAAGACCGCGTTCCAGGACGCCCTCAGCGACTACCCCGCCTACCCCGAGCAGGCGCAGAGCCGGCTGAAGATCACCACCTCGCTCATCGACCAGATCGCCGACCGCGCCGACCGCGCCTCCAGCGACGCGAAGGTGCGGGCCGGACTGCTGCTCGCCATCGGTCTGCTCGGCTTCGCACTGTGGATCGCCTTCTCGGTGCTGGTGCGCCGCTCGGTGGTGCGGCCGGTGCAGGCCCTCACCCGTGCCGCGCAGGAGGTCGCCGACGTGGCCGGGCGCGAGCTGGCCCGGGTCGCCGACGACGACGCCGAGGACGACAGCCCGCCGAGGCTGCGGGAGATGCCGGTCACCGCGAACGACGAGATCGGTGAGCTGTCCGAGGTGTTCAACCGCGTGCAGACCACCTCGATCGCCCTGCTGGAGCGCCAGGTGCTCAGCCGGCGCAACGTCGCCGAGATGTTCGGCAACGTGGGCCGCCGCGTCAGCAACCTGACGACCCGTCAGCTCGCGTTGATCGACGCGGTGGAGCGCGGTGAGACCGACCCGGCCCTGCTGGAGCGCCTCTACTCCATCGACCACATCGCCGTCCGGCTGCGCCGCAACGCCGACAGCCTGATGCTGCTCGCCGGTATCCGCGAGACGGTCCTGGACTCCGGACCGACGTCGCTGACCAACGTCGTACGCGCCGCGCTGGGCCAGATCGAGGGCTTCCAGCGGGTACGGCTGCACGCGCGCACCGAGGTCATGGTCGAGCCGGACATCATCGGCGACCTCACGCTGATGGTGGCCGAACTGCTGGAGAACGCGGTGTCGTTCTCGCCCGCCGGCAGCCCCGTCGAGGTGTACGTGCGGGACACCTCCGGTGAGGAGGCGCCGGGCGGCGCGGCGATCGTCATCGCCGACCACGGCCTCGGCATGAGCGCCGACCGGCTCGCCGAGGAGAACGGCCGGCTGATCCGCCGCGAGCGACTGGACGTCGTACCGACGAAGGTGCTCGGCCTGTTCGTGGTCGGCAGCCTGGCGCGGCGCTGGGACGTCGGGGTCAACCTGTCCCGCACCCCGGGCGGCGGTGTGACGGCCGAGGTGACGGTGCCGCCGTCGCTGCTGCTCGCGATGAGCCCGGTGGAGGTCGCCGTCGGCGGTTCGACGGGCCGACGGGGCTCCATCGCCTCGGCGTCGGCAGCCGCTTCCGGACCCCGGCAGTCGTCCGCCGTCGAGGAGAACACGCGGTTGTCGTCCGACACCGCGCGGGGCGGTCAGCCGGGGCCGCTGCCCCGCCGCGTGCCGCGCCGCGAGATCCCCACGGGCACGGACGCCTCCTCGTCCCGTCCGGACACCGTGACTCCGGCTCCGGCTCCGGCCGACGCCCCCACTCCGGCTGCCGCGCCCACCGCTGAACGCACGCCCTTCATCCCCCCGGCCCGCAGCGAGGCACCGCCGCGGTCCAGGGCGAAGGAGGCGACCCGCCCGAGCTGGGCCAGGGACACCGACGCGGGCCCCGAGGACACTTCGCACGCGCACGAGGCGGTCGGCGAACCGCGTTCCGGGTGGACCGACGCCCCGGCGTCCGTCCGCGCCGAGGACGCTCCGGCTTCCCACGAGCCCGCCCGACCGACCCGCTCCCCCTGGAGCGAGGACGCGCTGTCCGCGCGGCCCGCCGAGGACGTGGGGCCCTCGCGTCTTTCCGGTGCCGGCGACTGGGTATCGTCGGTCGAAGCCCCGGGCGGCGAGACGGCGTTGTCCGCCGAGGGCACGAGCGGCGGCGCAAGCCCGGCGTTCCCCGGTGACGGCTCCGCCCGCCCGCTGCGGCGGCGGGTGCGGGGCGCGACCCTTCGTACGACCGTCGACGCCGCCGCCCAGCACGCGGCGCGACAGGTCGCCCGGCCCGCCGACGCGGACGCCGTCCGCGACGCACTCGACGAGTTCGAGGCCGCCGTGGAACGGGCCAACCGCGACAGTGCCGTCGCGGCCAACGGCAATGCCGGCGGTGCGGACGCCACGTCCGGTGCCGCCCGTCGGACCACCGACCCGCACGACCAGAACCACCTCCCGGAAGGAGCCGAGCAGTGAGCACGTCGACAGGTGACACTCCCCCCGCGGGAGCCACCACGCCGGCCGAACTGCAGGCCGCGGCAGCCGACTTCACCTGGCTGTTGAACCGATTCGCGACCGAGACCGCGGGCGTCGTGGACGCCATCGCCGTCTCCTCGGACGGACTGCTCATCGCCGTCTCCGAGCTGCGTGAGCACGCCGACTCGGAGCGGCTGGCCGCGATCGTCTCCGGCATCACGTCCCTGGCCGCGGGCGCCTCCGGCAACTACGGCCTGGGCGCCCTCAACAAGGTCATCATCGACCTCGAGGGCGGCCATGTCCTGGTCTCCGCGATCGGCAGCGGCGCCGTGCTCGGCGTGGTCACCGACAAGGAGGCCAAGCTGGGCAACATCGCCTACGAGATGACGCTGTTCGCCAACCGGGCCGGCAGCGCCCTCAGCCCGCAGCTGGTGCTCCAGCTCAAGAACAGCGTCGGCGCGGCATCCGCGCGCTGACCGGTTGCCGCCCCCGGGACCCGTCCTGAGGGCGCGATCGAGGAGGAAGACACCCCATGGCGGACGGCTCCCCACCGCCGGGCGACCCGGACCCGGTCGGCCCCGCCCCCGCCGTACGGCCGTTCCTGGTCACCGCCGGCCGCGTCGCGCCCACCGCGGCCGGCCGGCCGGTGCCGGTGGAGACCCAGGTGGTGGCCACCGCCGAGGGTCTCGTCGTTCTCGACGAACTCGACTTCGAGCAGCACGACATCGTCGCCGCCTGCCGGCGACCGCAGTCCGTCGCGGAACTCGCGGCCCGGCTGCGGCTGCACCTGAACGTGGTCCGGGTCCTCGCCGAGGACCTGCGTGCGGCCGGCTACCTGACGGTGCACGTGCCCGACTCCGGCGTCACCCACGACGCCTCCGTCCTGCGCAGGGTCATCGAGGCCCTGCGCGCCATCCCCGACTCCCGAGGGGTACTCCGTGACTCGGACTGAACCGGCCGCCCCCGCCGTGGCCGCCCCGGCGGCCGCCGTAGCACCGCCGCTGCCGGTCAAGCTGGTGATCGCGGGCGGCTTCGGCGTGGGCAAGACCACCGCCGTGGGCTCGATCTCCGAGATCGAGCCGCTGACCACCGAGGCCGCCATCACGGAGGTCGCGGCGGGGGTGGACGACCTCAGCCACACGCCCCGCAAGACCACCACCACGGTGGCGATGGACTTCGGCTGCATCACCATCGACCCGACGCTGAAGCTGTACCTGTTCGGCACGCCCGGTCAGGAGCGGTTCGGGTTCATGTGGGACGACATCGTCGAGGGCGCGGTGGGCGGGCTGGTCATCGTCGACACCCGCCGTCTGGACGACTGTTACGCCGCGGTGGACTACTTCGAGCACAAGCAGATCCCGTTCGCGGTCGCCGTCAACGCGTTCGACGGGAAGGTCGAGCACACGCTGGAGGAGGTCCGCTGGGCGCTGGACGTCGCCGAGCGGGTGCCGGTGGTGGTGTTCGACGCGCGGGAGCGGGGGTCCGTGCGGGACGCTCTGCTGGTTGTGCTGGAGCAGGCGTTGGCGCGCAGCGGAGGGTGACACGCGGGAGGGGCCCGGGGCGGAGATGCGCCCCGGGCCCCTCCACGGTGCCGGTCAGTTGCCCCGCCGCACTCCGGGCGAGACAGCCACGCGGGCCACCAGCCAGAAGAACCCGAGTGTCACCAGAGCGAGTACGGCCACCAGGGTCGCTCCGCCCACCACCTTCTCGTAGTTGCGTTGGTAGAGGCCGTCCACGATGTAGCGGCCGAGGCCGCCGAGGGAGACGTAGGCCGCGATCGTGGCCGTCGAGACGATCTGGATGGCTGCCGAGCGCAGGCCGCTGAGGATCAGGGGGAGCGCGACAGGGAGTTCGACCTGGAAGAGGACCCGTGACTCGGCCATGCCCATGCCCCGGGCCGCGTCCACCGGGGACGGGTCGACGGAGCGCACCGCCTCGTAGGTGGTGACCAGGATCGGCGGTACGGCGAGCACGACCAGCGGGATCATCACCGGGGTGAGGCCCAGTCCCAGGAGGACGAACATCAGCACCAGCAGGCCGAAGCTGGGCAGGGCGCGTCCCGCGGTGGCGACGAAGGCGACGGTGTTGCCGCCCCGGCCGGTGTGGCCGGTGAGCAGGCCGGCCGGCAGGCCGATGGCGGCCGCGATGGCGAGGGCGATCAGGGAGTACTGGATGTGCTCGCGCAGCCGGGTGGGGATGCCGTCGTAGCCGTGCCAGTGGGTGCTGTCGCTGAAGAAGTTGTTGATGAAGTGGAGGACGTTCATCGGACGGCGTCCTCCAGGGCTGCCTGCAGGGGTTCGGGTTCGTCGACGGGGCGGGGTTTGCGGTTTCCGCGCGGCATCCAGGGGGTGACGAGGACCCGCACGAGGACCAGCAGGGCGTCCGCGAGGATGGCGAGGACGGCCGTGCCGACCACGGACAGCCAGATCAGCCGGGACTGGTGGTAGATCATGCCGTCGTTGAGCAGGTTGCCGAGCCCGCCCTGGTTGCCGATCAGCATGCCGACGCTGACGAGGGAGATGCTGGAGACGGTGGCCACGCGCAGGCCGGCGATGATGGCGGGCGCGGCGATGGGCAACTGGACCTGGAAGTAACGCCGTACGGGTCCCAGGCCCATCGCGGTGGCCGCGTCCAGGGTCTCCTGCGGGACCGAGCGGACGCCGTCCACGATGGCCGGGACGAAGACCACGAGGCTGTAGACGCCCAGCGGGATCATCACGGTGGTCTCGGTCTGGCCGGTGTAGTCGATGAGCACGACGAAGAAGGCCAGCGAGGGGATGGCGTAGAGGACGGTCGTCACCCACAGCACCGGCGGGTACAGCCATCTCAGCAGCACGCAGAGCTGGGCGACGGGCAGCGCCACCACCAGGCCGACGACGACCGGGATCAGCGCCTCGCGCAGATGCAGTCCGACCAGGCCCCAGTACGTGTTCTGCAGGTCGCTCGGGATGTCGAAGAGGCCGCCGCTCATCCGGCGACCTTTTCCGTGGTGCCCTCTGCGTGCGCGGCGCGGATGGCCTCGCCGATGATCTGCTGCGAGACCACGCCGGTGACCCGGCCGTCGGCGCCGACCGCGACGGCCCAGCCGGTCGGCGAGAGCACGGCACCGTCGAGGGCGGCACGCAGGGACTCCCTGCCGTGCTCGAAGGGGCGGCCGTGGGAGAGGAGTCGGGCCGGGTCGACCGACCCGGCGGTCAGCGCGGCCGGCTCGCTCCAGCCGAGGGGACGGCCGTCGACGTCGGTGACGAGGAGGTAGGGCACGTCCTTGGAGGTGCGGGCGGCGATCTGCTCGGCGGTGGCGTCGACGGCGACGATCGGGGTGGTCAGCAGATCGAGGCCGGAGGAGGAGAAGAAGGACAGGCGCCGGATGCCCCGGTCGGCGCCGAGGAAGTCCTCGACGAAGGCGTCCGCGGGGTCGGTCAGCAGCTCGGCGGGCGGGGCGAACTGGGCGAGATGGCCGCCGGTGCGCATCACGGCGACCATGGTGCCGATCTTCACGGCCTCGTCGATGTCATGGGTGACGAAGACGATGGTCTTGCCCAACTCGTCCTGGATGCGCAGGAGTTCGTCCTGCAGCCCCTTGCGAACCACCGGGTCGACGGCGGAGAAGGGCTCGTCCATCAGCAGGACCGGCGGGTCGGCGGCGAGCGCCCGGGCCACGCCGACGCGCTGCTGCTGGCCGCCGGAGAGCTGGTAGGGGTACCGCTTGGCGAGGGAGCCGTCGAGTCCGACCCGCTCCATCAACTCACGGGCGCGCGCCCGGGCTCTGGCCTTGTCCCAGCCCAGCAGGCGGGGCACGGTGGCGATGTTGTCGATGATCGTGCGGTGCTGGAAGAGGCCCGCGTTCTGGATGACGTATCCCATCGACCGGCGCAGCGTGTTCACCGGCTGCCGGCTGATGTCCTTGCCGTCGATGGTGATCGTGCCCTCGCTCGGCTCGATCATCCGGTTGATCATGCGCAGTGTCGTCGTCTTGCCGCAGCCCGACGGGCCCACGAAGACCGTGATGGATCGGTCGGGTATCTCCAGGGAGAGGTTGTCGACCGCCACCGTGCCATCGGGGTAGCGCTTGGTGACTGAATCTATCCGTATCAAAACGCCGAACGCCCTTCGGGACTGGATCGTGGGGTGCAGATTCTAGACCGGATGTGTTTCCGAATTCAGTCGGGAAGCTGGCGAAAACCGGTATGCACCGAGGCGGTATCACACTGTGACCGACCTGTGAGTCCACTGGTTCTCACGCCCCGCTCAGCGGCCGCTCAGCGAGCCCACAGTGAGGGCCCCGATCGTCATGGCCATGAGCGAACTGGAGAACGCGTCATGACGACCCTCGCCCCGCCTCCCGCGCCGGCCCAGGAGGGCAGGCACCGGGCCTCGAACCCGCCCGCCTCCCGCATGAGAAGGCTGCTGACCGGCGCCCCCGAGGACCCCCGCTGGGCCCGCCCGGCGCTGTGGGCGATCCTGGTGCTGGCCACGGCCCTGTACGCCTGGAACCTGACCTCCATCACCGGCAACACCTTCTACGACGCGGCCGTCTACTCCGGCACCAAGAGCTGGAAGGCGTTCTTCTTCGGCGCGCTGGACTCCGGCAGCTTCATCACCGTCGACAAACCGCCGTTCGCGCTGTGGGTGATGGGCCTGTCGGCCCGCGTGTTCGGTTACGGCACCTGGCAGTTGATGCTGCCGATGGTGGCCGTCGGCAGCGGATCGGTGGCGCTGCTGTACCGGATGGTCAAGCGGGACTTCGGCGTGGTGGCGGGCACCGTCGCGGCCCTCACGCTCACGCTGACCCCGATCACGGTCGCCATCAACCGCGACACCAACCCGGACCCGGTCCTGGTCCTCCTGATGCTGCTCGGTGCGGCCGCGCTGCTGAAGGCGGTGCGGACCGGCCGGCTGATGCCGCTGGTGTGGTCGGCGGTCGCGATCGGCTTCGCCTTCAACACCAAGATGATGCAGGCGTACGTGGTCCTGCCCGCGTTCTTCCTGGTGTACGTGTGGGCGGCCCGGTGCGGCCTGGGCCGCCGGATCCGCAACCTGGCCGTCGCCACGGTGGCGTTGGTGGTCTCCAGCGCCTGGTGGATGGTGATCGTCGACCTGATCCCGGCGTCCTCGCGCCCCTACATCGGCGGCTCGACCGACAACACCGTCTGGGACCTGGTCATCGGCTACAACGGCTTCGGCCGTATCTTCGGGGCGAGTTCCTCGGTGGGCTCGCAGGGCAACGGGGCGAGCTTCGGCGGCAGCGCGGGCTTCCACCGCATGTTCAACGAGATCATGGGCGGCCAGATCTCCTGGCTGATCCCCTTCGCGGCCATCGCCCTGACCGGCGCGCTGGTGCTGCGCGGCCGGGCGCCCCGCACGGACGCCGGGCGGGCCGCGCTGCTGCTGTGGGGCGGCTGGTTCGTCCTGCACTACCTGACCTTCTCCCTCGCCGAGGGCACCTTCCACCCGTACTACGTCACCGCCATGGCCCCCGGCATCGCCGCTCTGGCCGGCGCGGGCGGGGTGATGCTGTACCGCGCCTTCAAGGACGGTTCGGCGACGTGGGGTTGGGTGCTGCCGGGTGCGGTGGCGGTCAGCGCGGTCTGGGCGGTCGTCCTGCTGCGGCGGGCGTCCGGTTCCGGGACGCTCTACACGGTCGCGGAGGTCGTCGTCGCGCTCGCCGGCGCCGCGGCGGCGCTCGGTCTGGTGGCCGGACGGTTGGCGCGTCGGCGCAAGCTGGTCGGTCTCGCCGCGCTGACGGCGGTCGTGGCGCTGCTCGCCGGCCCTGCCGCCTACTCGGTCTCGGCGGCGACCACCGCGAGCACCAACGGCACCAACCCGACGGCCGGTCCCAACACCGGTGGCGGGATGGGCGGCGGCGTGGGCGGCGGTCCGAGCGGCAGCAGGTCCGGTGGGAACGCGCCGAGCGGATCGGGCGACGCCGGTGGGCGGTCCATGGGGCAGCCGCCGTCCGGTGCGGGAGCCACCGGCACCAGCAGCGGCAGCCCGTCGCAGAGCGGTCGTACGGCCGGCGGCATGGACGGTGAGGTCTCCTCCGCGATGATCTCGTATCTGAGGAAGCACCAGGACGGCGCCACCTGGCTGGTCGCCGTGGCCACCGACCAGACCGCCTCCTCGATCATCCTGGAGTCCGGTCAGCCGGTGGTCTCCATGGGCGGCTGGTCGGGCAGCGACGACGCGATGACCCTCGCCAAGCTCAAGTCCCTGGTGAAGGCGGGCACGTTGCACTACGTCGTGGTCAGCGGCGACGAGGGCCGGTCCACCAGCTCCGAGATCGCCACCTGGGTGAAGAAGCACGGCACGGCGGTGAGCGCCTACAGCGGCCTGTACCGCCTGGACGCCTCCGACGTCGGCTGACTCCTCCTCCCCCCAGCGAGCGGGCCGCCGGACTCCCCTGCCGGCGGCCCGCCCTTGCGTTCGCGCCTCCGGTTTCAGCCCGCGGCTTCCGCTGAAACCGCCGTGAAGCCGCCCTGAAGCCGGCTCCCGGCACGCTCTGCGGCATGAACCAGACGACGACACCGGCCATCGAGGTGACCGGCCCGAGCAAGGCGTACGGCGACGAGGTCGTCCTCGACGGGATCGATCTCTCGGTCCCGCGCGGCACGATCTTCTCGCTGCTCGGCCCGAACGGCGCCGGCAGGACCACCACCGTCCAGATCCTCTCCACCCTGATCCGCGCCGACGCCGGCGAGGCCCGCGTCGCCGGGCACGACGTGCGCGAGGCTGCGCAGTCCGTGCGTGCCGCGATCGGCGTCACCGGCCAGTTCTCCGCCGTCGACCACCACTGAAAGGCAGTTGCCATGAACGTCGTGTCCCTCACCCCCGAACTCGTCGAGAACCCCGTCGGCGCCTACGCCGGCCTGCGCTCCCGGCCCGGCCTCGGCCATGTCGTCCTGCCGGGCCTGAGCACCCCCGTCCGCCTGGTCACCCGGCACGAGGACGTGAAGGCCGCGCTCACCGAACCGCGTCTGGTCCGGGACCGGTCGACGGTGTCCGGCTCCGACATGCCCGACCCCCAGGCCGAGTTGCTGGCCCAGGGCGCCGACGGTCTCCCGCCCGAGTACGCCCGGTACCTCTCCGGCCACCTCGCCCTCTTCGACGGCGACGAGCACAGCAGACGGCGCGGCCCCCTCACCCGGGCCTTCACCGCCCGCCGGGTGGCCGCCCTGCGCCCCTTCGTGGAGAAGACGGCACGGGAGCTGGCCGACACTCTCGCGGGGCGTGAACAGGCCGATCTGCTGGGCGAGTTCGCCTATCCGCTGAGCACGGCGGTGATCTGCGCGCTGGTCGGTGTCGACGCGGGCGACCAGGACAAGGTCTGCGGCTGGATCCGGGACTTCGCGTACGGCGACGGCAGCCGGGTCCTCGAAGGGCTCGGCGCGCTCGTGGAGTACACCAAGGACCTGGTCGCCCGGCGCCGTGCCGAGCCCGCCGGCGACCTGGTGTCGGCGCTGCTCGCCGACGGCGGAATGACCGACGACGAGATCGTCACCGTCTTCTTCCTGCTGATCAACACCGGCATCACCCCGCCCGCCCTGTTCCTGGCGCACGCGATGCTCGCCCTGCTGGACCGCCCCGACCAGCTGGAGCGGCTGCGTACCGACCCGCAGCTGCTGACCCGGGCGGTGCCCGAACTTCTGCGCCACGTCACGCTGGTGCGCATGGGCGCCACCCTGTACGCGACGGAGGACTTCGAGTTCGCCGGGACCCTCCTGAGGAAGGGCGAGGCGGTGACGGTCGCGCTGTTCGCCGCCGACCACGACCCGGCCGCCTACGACTCTCCCGAACACCTCGACGTGACGAGGGAGTTCGGGCGCGGCGACGGTCATCTCGCCTTCGGGCACGGCCCGCACTACTGCATCGGCGCGGCTCTCGGCCGGCTGGTGACGGGCGTCGTCCTCGACGAGCTGGTGGTACGGCGGCCCACCGCCCCGAAGCTCGCCGTGGACCGGGCGGAACTCGCCTTCGGGCACTGGCCCGGCGACGGCTTCCACCTGCTGGCGCTGCCGGTCAGTCTGTGACCCGCTGCCGCAGCAGGCCGAGCGCGGCCTCGCACAGTCCGTCGTCGTCCAGGGCGGCGTATCGGGACACCGCGTCCTCGTACGCCGCCCTGTCGGCGTTCCGGGCGTCCTCGCGGGCGCGGGCCAGGGACATGGTGGGCTGGAAGTTGCGCAGGTAGCGCAGCCGCTCGGCGAGCGCGATCAGCCGTACACCTCCCGTGTCCCCCTGCGCCAGGTCGGCCGTGCCGAGGGCGAGCAGCAGCGCGCCGCACAGCGGGAAGCAAGCGGGACGGACGGCCGGGGAGCGGGCCAGCAGGTGCGTGACGCGGCCGGGGAACGCGGTGAGGACACGGGCGACGAGGTCGGTGCGGCCGTGACGGGCGTGGGCGGTCACGGCGACCGCCTGGAGCTCCGGTCCCCAGGCCTCCATCACCGGTTCCCCGCCGGGTGCCGGGTCGGCGGTGTGCGTCAGCCGGTCCAGGGCCCGGCGCCACAGGCCGAGTCCGGTCTCGATGTCGCCGCGCGCGAGCGCCATCTCGGCGCGGGCTCCCAGGTCGGGGGTGAAGGGGTCGGACACGGCGCCCTCGGGCTGGTGCCGCAGCGCCTGCTCCAGCCAGTGCTCCGCCTCGTCGATCTCCCCGGCCTGCAGGTTGGCGAGCATGATCCCCCAGCGCAGTCCGATCGTGTCGCGCCACGCGCCGAACTCCTCGAGGGCTTCGAGGGCGGCCTTCATCGGTCCGATCGCCTCCGCGCCGCGTTCCGTCTGCAGGCACAGTTCGGCGAACCGGGCCCGCGGCCAGATCCGCAGCAGCGGGATGTCCTGGCCGGCGACCGCAGCGAGCATCCGGCGGGCGGCCATGAGGGCCCGCTCGGGGTCCCGGTCGTGCTCGCCGACGTAGCTGGCGGCGCCGTTGGCGATGGCCGCGAGCAGGGGCCGGTCGCTGTCGCACAGGGCGTCGAGGACGCGGCGGCCGCCGGGCGCGAGCACCTCAGGGAGGGCGCTCAGCACGGTGGCCACGGCCCGGATCACGGTGTCCGGCGGGGCGGGCGGCAGGCGGCGCAGCGTGACGAGGACCCGCCCGGCGCCGGGGCCGAGGCCCAACAGGGAGTTGGCGGCCAGCAGGGCCGCCGCGGTGCGCGCGGGTTCCACGTATCCGGGGGCGGGCCGGTAGTGGGAGAGCAGCGGTGCGGTGTCCTCGGCGAGGGCGAGGAGGCGGGCGTGGTTGGCGCCGGCCTCGGCGAACCACAGGCTGCCCAGAACCGCCGTGACGGCGACGACGGTGTCCTGGTCCCCGAGGTCGAGAGCGCGCCGCAGGGCGTGGACGAGGTTGTCCTGCTCGGCGCGGACGAGCCGCCAGGACGCATGGGGGTCCCCCCGCTCGAGCGAAGCCGAGAGTGGGGGAGGCTCGGCCCCGAAGGGCGCGTCGTGGTGGGCGACGCCGAACTCCCGCGCCCAGCCCAGGAACCGCTCCGTGACGGCCGCGTCCTCCCCGGCCCCCTCCCGATGCGCGGCGGCGAACTCCCGTACCGTCTCCAGCATCCGGAAGCGGGTGCCGCTCGCGGTGTCGGTCACCTTGAGCAGGGACTGGTCGACGAGGTCCTCGAGGATCTCCAACACGTCCGGACCGCCCACCAGTTGCTCCGCCGCGCCGGCGGTGAAGCCGTCCGGGAAGACGGACAGGGCGTGCAGCGAGGACCGCCCTCGTTCGTCGAGGAGGTTCCAGCTCCAGTCGACGACGGCGTGCAGGGTGCGGTGGCGTTCCGGCGCGTCCCGGTGCCCGCCCCGCAGCAGCGCGAACCGGTCCTGAAGCCGGCTGTGGATCTCGGCGACCGACATCACCCGCACCCGGGCGGCGGCCAGTTCGGCGGCGAGCGGCAGTCCGTCGAGGCGGCGGCAGAGGGCGGCGACGGTGTCGGCGGGCAGGTCTGCGTCGGGGCGGGCGGCGCGGGCCCGCTGCTCGAACAGCTCGACGGTGGTGGCGGGATCGAGTTCGGGCAGGGGGTGGACGGTCTCGGAGGACAGACCGAGCGGGGCACGGCTGGTGGTGAGGACGCGCAGGTCCCCGGTCCGCGACACCAGCGCCTGGACGAGGTCGGCGACGCCCTGGACGACCTGCTCGCAGTTGTCCAGGACCAGCAGCGCGGGCCCGGAACCGAGGGTGCCCAGAATCCCGGTGACCGCGTCACCTCCCGCACCGGGCCGCAGGCTCTCGCCGGCGCCCAGCGCGGAGGCGACCTCGGCGGCCACGTCGGCGTCGCGGCGGACACCGGCGAGCGGCACCAGGTGCACCACCCGCTGTTCGGCGTCCCGGGCGACGGCGGCCGCGAGGCGGGTCTTGCCGAGACCGCCGGCGCCGACGACGGAGACGACACGGGCGCCGTGCAGCAGACGGGCCACGGCGGCGACGTCGGCGTCCCGGCCGAGCAGCGGGTTGGGTTCGTGCGGTACCCCGCGCCGGACGGCCGGGGCCTCGCCGCGCAGCAGCGCCTGGTGCAGTTCCTGCAGGGCGGGCCCGGGGTCGGTGCCGAGTTCGTCGCGCAGACGGCGCCGGTGGGTGTCGTACGTGGCGAGGGCGGCGGCCGGTCCCGCGGTGGCGGTGCGGCAGCGCATCAGCTCCAGCAGGAGTTCCTCGTCGTGCGGCCGCGCGGCGGCCAGGTCGGTGAGCGGGCCGACGGCCTCCCCGCGGCGGCCGGTGCGGGCGAGGGCGAGGGCACGGCAGCGGGCGAGCGCGCGGTGGGTGCCGACGCGCTCGGCGCGCAGCTCGGCGACCGGGTCACCGGGAGCGGGTTCCTCGACGGCCGGGGCGCCGTCCCACAGCGCGAGCCCCTCCTCCGCCTCCGCCAGGGCGCCCGCGTGGTCCCCGGCGCGGCTCTTCTCGGCGGCCGCGGCAGCGAACAGCCGGACGGCGGCGGTGTCGACCTGGTCCTCGCGCAGGGCGAGCCGGTAGCCGGTGGGGGTACTGGCGATGACGTCGGCGCCGAGCTGACGGCGGGCCCGGGAGACGAGGATCTGCAGGGCCTTGGCCGGGTTGTCCGGCCGCTCCTGCGGCCACAGTCCCTCGACCAGCCGGGCCGTGCCGCACCCCGCCCTGAGCTCCCCCGCCAGCAGCGCGAGCAGCCCCCGCAGCCGGGGCGCGGTGATCTCCCGGCCCCGGTGGGAGACGGCGGACAGGAGCGTCAACTCGATGGTCACCGGGCCAGGTTAGTCAGCCCGGTGCATCATGCCGCCCGGGACCGGGAGGCCACCGGGAACCCCTCCGTCCGCAGCACCTGTCCCGCCGTGTCCACGGCGAACACCTCGCACCCGGGCTGCGCGGCGGCCCATGCGACGCCCGCGGCGCCCAGCGCGAAGGCGGCCGTGGCCACGGAGTCCGCCACGGTCAGCGAGGCGGCGACCACCGTCATGCTGAGCAGTCCGGTCGCCGGGCGCCCGGTGCGGCCGTCGAGGATGTGGTCGCCGCGCTCGTAGCGGGCGGAGGTGGCCACCGCGCCGTCGGTCAGCTCCAGGACCGCGCACAGCTGGTCGGCCTGTTCGGGGTGTCGTACGCCCACCCGCCAGGGCCCGCCGCAGGCGACCACGTCACCGCCGGCGTTCAGCACGAACCGTCTTGCGCCGACCGTCCGCAACAGCTGCGCGGCCCGCTGCACCGACCAGCCCTTCACCACCGCGCACGGGTCGAACCGCCGCCCCGGCAGCCGCGCGTCGAACGCGCCGCCCGTGGCGACCCGGTAGTGCTCGCACAGGTCGAGCACCTCGGACAGGTCGGCGCTGAGTGAGTCCCGCCCCAGCTCGCCCCGGCCGTACCGGGAGACCTCGCTGTCGGCCCTGAAGGGGCTGAACCGGGCGTCGACCTCGCGCAGCCAGGCGAACACCGCGTCCGCGGCCTCCTCCCACGCGCCCTCGTCGTCCACCCGCAGCGAGACGGGGAACCCCATGACGTGTTCGACGCGGCGCACGTCAGGCGCCCTTGGCGTCGATCGCGGCCTGGAGGGACTGCTTGTACCCCTCGCTCGTGACGGTCGCCCCGGACACCGAGTCGATCTCCGCGCTCTGCGCCTTCAGCGTCTCCGCGATCAGCTTCGGTACGGCGGCCGTGGTCTGGGGGTGGTTCGGCTGCTGGAGCATCGACACGGCGGTGATCCGGCCGGCCTCGAAGGTGACCTGCACCTGCACGGGCCCCTTGTCCGTGTTCACGGTCGTGCCCTTGACGACCTTCCCGGAGGCCGCGGACGCACCCGAACCGGACGACGAGGCCGAGGACGAGGACGAGGGGGACGGTGTCACCGCGGGCTCGGCGGTGGTGGACGTCGTACCCCCGACCGACGGCTCGTAGCGCCAGACGGGGACCAGGCCCGCGATGCTGAGGACGACGACGGGTATGGCTCGCTTCACGTTCTCTTCCTCATCCCGCCAGGCTGAAGCGCTCGAAGTGGATCTGCCACTTGGGCACGCCCAGCTCGCCCAGGCTGCCCAGCACCGCCTTCATCATCGGCGGCGGCCCGCACAGGAAGACGTCCCGCTCGCCGATGTCGGGCACCAGCCGGGCCAGCTCGCGCGGGGCCAGCTTGTCGGGAACGGGCGGGCCGGTGACCAGGTGCACTTCGGCGCCCTTGGCGGCGGCGAGGTCGCGCAGTTCGTCGTAGAGCACGGCGTCCCGTTCGCCGGCGACGCGGTAGACGACGATGGCGTGGCCCTCGATGTCCTCCAGGAGGGCCCGGATCGGGGTCACACCGACACCGCCCGCGATCAGCAGGGACTCGGTCCTGGTGCGGTGCAGGGCGGTGAAGGCGCCGTAGGGGCCCTCGGCGAAGACGCGGGTGCCGACCTTCACATGGCGCAGGGCGGCGCTGCCCGCACCTGCCGCCTTCACCGTCAGACGCAGGGTGCGGCCGTCGGGGGCGGCGGAGAGGGAGAAGGGGTTGGCCTGCCACCAGCGGTCGGCGGTCAGGAACCGCCACAGGAAGAACTGGCCGGCCCGGGCGGGCAGCTTGTCCAGGTCCTTGCCGGTGACGTGGACCGAGACGACGTTGTCGGACTCGGGGACGACCGCGGAGACCCGGAACCGGTGGCGGGTGTTGCGCCACAGCGGCAGCACGAGCCGGCCCAGGACCAGGGCGCCGAGGGCCACGGCCCACACCGTGTACCAGTACGTCTTCGCGGCGGACGACGAGGTGAACGTCGTACCGACCGCGACCTGGTGGGTGAAGGCGAGGACCACAGCGACGTAGGTGTAGAGGTGGATGAAGTGCCAGGTCTCGTAGGCGAGCCGGCGGCGGGCGTAGCGGGCCGAGACGGCGCCGACCACGAGGATCAGGCCGAGGGCGACGATCGCGCGCAGCACGCCCTCGGTGGTCTCGGCGAGGTCCACGAGTTCGGTGACGGGGCCGACGCCCGCCCCGTCGGCGTATCCGAAGCTGATGAAGACGGCGTGTGCGAGGAGGGTCCACAGCAGGGCGAAGCCGGTCCAGCGGTGCCAGGAGGTCAGCCGGTCCATGCCGATCCGCCGGTCCAGCCAGGGCAGCCGGGCCACCAGCACCAGCTGGAAGGCCATGACCAGGGCGCCGTACAGACCGGCGAGGCGGCCGATGACGATGAGCGCGTTGGAGGCGAAGCCCGCCTGGGCGAAGAAGTAGGCGACCACGGCCGCGTTCGCGGCGAGCACGGCGAACAGGCCCGTGCGGGCCACCACCCTGGGGCGTGTCGCCGTGGGGGGCGCAGGGGGTGATTGGACGGTCGTCACGGTGACGGCAGCTCCTTGATCGGGTCCTGGGTGACCGAGCTTGGCCGGTGGGAGCTGTCGAGAAGCTGTCGGACAACTTTCAAGTACTTATCGATGCGCTCGCTGTGTGCCGGACCACACGGTCCGCCCGGGCGGGTGCCGCACTATGAGCGGGTGGAAAAAGTACGCCTCCTCGTCGTGGACGACGACCCGCCCATCGCCGATCTCGTCGCGACCGTCGCCCGCTACGAGGGCTGGGACGCGGTCACCGCGAACACCGGTGAGGAGGCGGTCGCGCTGGCCGGCGAGTTCCGCCCGGACATCGTGGTGCTCGACCTGATGCTGCCGGACGTGGACGGCTTCGGTGTGCTCGACCGGCTGCGGCGCTCGGGCACGATGGTGCCGGTGGTGTTCCTGACCGCGCGGGACGGGGTGGCCGACCGGGTGGCGGGGCTGACCCGGGGCGGCGACGACTACCTGGTCAAGCCGTTCGCGGTGGAGGAGCTGATGGCGCGGCTGCGCACGGTGCTGCGGCGCAGCGCCGGGCCCGCCTTCCAGCGCTCCGTGCTGCGGGTGGCGGACCTGACGATGGACGAGGACACCCGCGAGGTGCGGCGCGGCGACAAGCTGCTCACGCTCACCCCCACCGAGTACGAGGTGCTGCGCTTCCTGATGCGCAAGTCGCCGACCGTGATGACCAAGGCGCAGATCCTCGACCATGTGTGGGAGTACGGCTTCGGGGGCCGCTCGAACGTCGTCGAGCTGGTCGTCAGCCGGCTGCGCCGCAAGCTGGACGACACCGGCGCACCGCTGATCCACACCGTGCGCGGCTTCGGTTACGTCGTCCGGCAGGCGGCCGAGTGATACGGCGGCTGCGCCGGGCGTACCGCGGGATGCGGCTCGGGACCCGGCTGGCGCTCGGGCTGGGCGCGCTGGCGCTGGTGGTGTTCGCGGTCGTCGGCACGGCCCTGACGACCTACATGCGGGACTATCTCTCCGCCCAGCTCGACGACCAGCTGGGCCTGGCCCAGGTCGCCCAGTCCAAGAGCATCGCGGAGAACGGCACCCTGCAGGGCAAGAAGTACTACCGCTGGTACTACGCGGTGTACGACGTCTCCGGCGGCACCGCCGTGCTGCGCAAACCGGAGGAGCCCGGCGACCTGCCCGCGGACATCGCCCCCCTCACGTCCCTGGCCCGGGCCCAGGCGGGCGGGCGGACCGAGATGCTGCGCACCGCGCGGATCTCCGGCGAGGGCGAGTACCGGCTGCGGGCCTGCGAGGTCGAGCCCGGTGTGGTGCTGGTCAGCGGGGCGCCGATGGACGACATCGACGCCACCGTACGGCGGCTGATCACCGTGCAGGTGGTCGCCTTCGGGCTGGCGCTGGCGGCGCTGGTGGTGTTCGGCCGCAGGATGCTCAGACGCGGTCTGAACCCGCTCAGCGACATGGCGCACACCGCGCACGGCATCGCCTCGCACGACCTGACCGAGTCCGCGGCCCGGCTGCCGCTGCGCGCCGACGAGCGCGGCGGCGGGCCCGAAGTGGAGGAGCTGCGCACGGCCTTCAACACGATGCTGGAGCACATCGACCGCTCCCTCGCGGTGCGCGCGGAGGCGGAGCAGCGGCTGCGCCGGTTCGTGGCCGACGCCTCGCACGAGCTGCGTACGCCCCTGATGTCCGTACGGGGCTACGCGGACCTCTTCCAGTACGCCGCCGCCAACGCCCCCGAGGAGCGCGACAGGCACCTGGCCCGGCTGCGTGCCGAGGCCGCCCGGATGGGGGTGCTCCTCGACGACCTGCTGCTGCTCGCCCGGCTGGACGCGGCGGAGGTGGACGCGCCGCTGCGGGTGCAGGACGCGGATCTGGCGGAGCTGGTCGGGGAGGCGGCCGCCGCCTTCCGGGCGAGTCACCCGGAGCGCCCGCTGACCGTGATGCCGGGTCCGGCCGCGCTGAGGCTGCGCCTGGATCCGCACCGCATCCGGCAGGTCCTGGACAACCTGCTGACCAACGCGGCCGTGCACACGCCGGCCGGCACCAAGGTGTCGATGGCGGTCGCGCTGGAGCAGGAGACGGCGGTCGTCCGGGTCGAGGACGCGGGTCCCGGCATCCCGGCCGCCGACCGGGAACGGATCTTCGACCGCTTCTACCGCGTCGACAAGGCCCGCAGCCGCGACCGGGGCGGCAGCGGTCTGGGACTGTCCGTGGCGAGCGCCCTGGTGCGCGCCCACGGCGGCACGATCGAGCTGAGCAGCGAGCCCGGCTCGACCGTCTTCACGGTGCGGCTGCCGCCGCGAGGTCTTACGGACCGGTGACATGACGTGCGCGGCCCGCCGGTTCGGGCCGCGCACGGCCCTAGCGTGGCGGCATGCGCGTACTGGTCACCGGCGGTGCCGGATTCATCGGGTCCCATGTCGTCAGCGCTCTGCGGTTCCACGGGCACGAGCCCGTCGTGTACGACGTCCGCTCCGACCCCCCGTCGGACGTGCGCGACCCCTACGCCGTCGGCCGGGCGCTGGCCGGTGTGGACGCCGTGTGCCACCAGGCGGCGATGGTCGGACTCGGCACGGGCTTCGCGGACGCGGCGGAGTACGTCTCCCGCAACGATCTCGGTACGGCCGTCCTGCTCACCGCGATGGCCGAGGCGGGCGTACGGCGGCTGGTGCTGGCCGGGTCCATGGTGGTCTACGGAGAGGGGCGCTACACCTGCGAGCGGCACGGCGTCGTACGCCCCGGTCCGCGTGCCGTCGCCGACCTGGACGCGGGCCGCTACGAGCCCACCTGTCCCCGGTGCGGCGCGGACCTCGTCCCCGGTCTCGTCGGCGAGGACGCGCCGGTCGACCCGCGCAACGTGTACGCCACCACCAAGCTCGCCCAGGAACACCTCGCGGCCGCCTGGGCGCGTGCCACGGGCGGCTCGGCCGTGTCCCTGCGCTACCACAACGTGTACGGGCCGGGCATGCCCCGCGACACCCCGTACGCCGGGGTCGCCTCCTTCTTCCGCTCGGCCCTGGCCCGCGGCGAGCGCCCGCGCGTCTTCGAGGACGGGCGCCAGCGACGCGACTTCGTCCACGTACGGGACGTCGCGGCGGCCAATGTGGCAGCGCTGGGGGCGGACGCACCGTCCGGCGCGCTGACGGCGTACAACACCGGCAGCGGCGAGCCGCACACCGTCGGAGAGATGGCACGGGAACTGGCGGTGGCGTACGGCGGTCCCGAGCCGGTCGTCGCGGGCGGGTACCGCCTCGGCGACGTACGGCACATCACCGCGGACTCGTCGCGCATCCGCGCCGAACTGGGCTGGAAGCCGGAGGTGGGCTTCGCGGAGGGGATGCGGGAGTTCGCGGGGGCCGGGATGCGGGAGGCATAGGGCCGGTCCGGCCCGTCAGGGACCGGTGGTGCTGTCCGCCTTTCAGGAAGCGGCGGCGGGCAGCACCACCTCGAAGCGGCACCCGCCCGGGACGTTGCGCACGGTCGCCGTGCCCCGGTGCGCCTCCACGATGCCCCGGACGATGGCGAGGCCGAGTCCCGCGCCGGCGGGGGGAGTCCGGGCGTGGGTGCCGCGCCAGCCGGTGTCGAAGACGCGGGGCAGGTCCTCCTCGGGGATGCCGCCGCAGCCGTCGGTGACGGACAGCACGACCCCCTCGGGCGAGCGCTCGGCGGCCACGGCGACCGTGCCGTCGGCCGGGGTCCGGCGGATGGCGTTGACCAGCAGGTTGCCCAGCACCCGGCTCATCTCCTTGCCGTCCACCTCCACCGGCACCGGCTCGACCCCGTCACCGACGAGCCGTACGCCGTGCTCGCGCGCCAGCGGATCCGCGCCCGCGAGCGCGTCGCCCACGAGGTCGTACAGGGAGATACGGCTCGGGCTCAGCGCCAGCGCGCCCGCGTGGATGCGGGAGAGTTCGAAGAGGTCGCCGACCATGTCGTTGAGGCGCTCGACCTCGGTGCGGATCTGCTTGAGATAGCGGTCGGGATCGGCGGCGACACCGTCCTCGAGGGCCTCGGACATGGCGCGCAGGCCGGCGAGCGGGGTGCGCAGGTCGTGGGAGATCCAGGCGACCAGTTCGCGCCGCGAGGACTCGAGGGCCCGCTCGCGCTCCCGGGACTCGGCGAGTTTGGCGCTGGTGATCTCCAACTCGCGGCTGAGCTCGGCGAGTTCGGCGGTGGCGGGACCGGCGGGAGAGGTGAAGTCGCCACCGTCACCGAAGGACCGGGCGGCGAGGGTGAGGGCACGGCTGCGGGCGGCGACCCAGCGGCCGAGGAGCAGGGCGGTGGCCAGGGAGACCACGGCGGCCATCGCGACGACGGTCGTGACCACCTTCAGGTCGTGCCCGGACAGGAACATGGCCTGCGCGACCGCGAGCGTGCCCGCGAACATGGCGGTGACACCGACGGCCGCGACGACACCGAGGTGCAGGGCCAGCGAGCGGCGCCGGATCAGCAGCAGCACCCCGGCGCCGAGCAGGCCGGCCACGGCGGCGCCGAGGAAGGCGAACAGGGCGATGAGCAGGTTGGCGCGCACGGTCAGGCCCCCTGGTCCGAGGCGTCGAAGCGGTAGCCGACGCCCCACACGGTCTGGATCAGCCGGGGCCGGGCCGGATCGTCCTCGACCTTGCCGCGCAGCCGCCGCACATGGACGGTGACGGTCGACAGGTCGCCGAAGTCCCAGCCCCACACCTCGCGCATCAGGTCCTCCCGGCTGAAGACCCGGCCGGGATGGCGCAGGAAGTACGCGAGCAGGTCGAACTCGCGGATGGTGAGGGCGAGTTCGCTGCCGCCCTTGAGGGCGCGACGGGCCCCGGGGTCCACCGAGAGCCCGCCCGCGCGCAGCAGGCCGGCCGGCTGGGCGGGCCGGGTGCGGCGCAGCACCGACTCGACGCGCAGGACGAGTTCGCGGGGGCTGAAGGGCTTGGTGACGTAGTCGTCGGCGCCGACCTCCAGGCCGAGGATGCGGTCGTCCTCGTCGCCGCGCGCGGTGAGCATGATGACCGGCACGGGCCCGTACCCGCGCATCCGCCGGCACACCTCGAGCCCGTCCATGCCGGGCAGCATCAGGTCGAGGACCACGAGGTCCGGCCAGTGCGCGGCGGCCCGCGCGAGCGCGTCGGGGCCGTCGCCGGCCCGGTCGACGACGTATCCGGCCCGGTCGAGATACCCGGTGACGACCTCGGCCACGGTGGGATCGTCGTCCACGACGAGCACCCTGGCCCCGGCCCGTCCACCCTGCTGCTGCTCCATGGAGCCAGCCTCGCACCCCGCGCGCGCGAGCGGGCCGATCGGCCTCCGACGTCCGTGTTTCGTAAGGAGCCACCGCCCGTTTCGCCGGTTTTGCGTCCGTAGGGTGAGACGGGTGACGACCCCTTCCGACGAAAGAGAACAGCTCGCGGCGTCCGTGGACGTCGTCCTGCCCTGTCTCGACGAGGCCGAGGCGCTGCCGTGGGTGCTGCGCCGTATCCCACCCGGCTGGCGCGCGCTGGTCGTGGACAACGGATCGACCGACGGCTCGGCCGATCTCGCCCGGTCCCTCGGCGCGACCGTCGTGTCCGAGCAGCGGCGCGGTTTCGGCGCCGCCTGCCACGCGGGCCTGCTGGCGGCCACCGCCGACCTCGTCTGCTTCTGCGACTGCGACGCCTCCCTCGATCCGGCCGACCTGGTGCCCTTCACCCAGCGCATCCTGACCGGCGAGGCGGACCTGGTGCTCGGCCGCCGCCGCCCGCAGACCCGGGGCGCGTGGCCGCCGCACGCCCGCGCCGGCAACCTCGCCCTCGCCCGCCTTCTGCGCCGCCGCACCGGCCTGCGCCTGCGCGACCTCGGCCCGCTGCGCGCCGCGCGCCGCGAGCCGCTGCTCGCTCTGGGCCTCTCCGACCGGCGCAGCGGCTACCCGCTCCAGATGGTCGTCCGCGCCGCCGACGCGGGCTGGCGGATCGCCGAGTACGACGTCCCGTACCGCCCCCGCACGGGCGTCTCGAAGGTCACGGGCACCTGGCGCGGCACCTGGCAGGCGGTACGGGACATGAGCAGCGTCCTGGCAGAGAAGGAGGCCGGCGCGTGACCACCCTCCTCGTCATCGCCAAGGAACCCCGCCCCGGCAGGGTCAAGACCCGCCTGACACCGCCCTTCACCCCGCGGCAGGCCGCCGCGCTGGCCGAGGCGTCCCTGGCGGACACCCTTCACACGGTCGCCCGCACCCCGGCAAACCGCCGCGTCCTGGCCCTGGAGGGCGAACCGGGCCCCTGGCTGCCGCCCGGCTTCGAGGTCGTACGGCAGTGCGCGGGCACCCTGGACGAACGCCTGGCCGCCGCCTTCGCCCACTGCACGGGCCCGACCCTCCTCATCGGCATGGACACCCCCCAGGTGACCCCGCCCCTCCTGACCCTCGACTGGACCGACTGCGACGCGTACTTCGGCCCCGCGGAGGACGGCGGCTTCTGGGCCCTGGGCCTGGCGGTTCCGGATCCCCGACTTCTCCGGGGCGTCCCCATGTCGACTCCCCACACGGGCGCGGCCCAGAGGGCAAGACTGACGGGCCTGCGCGTCCGGGACCTACCGCCCCTGCGGGACGTGGACACGGCGCACGATGCGAGTTTGGTCGCCAAGGAGGCCCCGAACAGCCGGTTCGCCATCACATTGGCGGAACTGAACGCGCCCCATAGGGGAGCGGGGCTGTATCAATCTGCGGCTCCGCCGCGGGGCGCGATCAACCACGACGAACCGGCAGCCAACCGATGACCATGACCCAAGCGGCGCGAATCATCAGTCAACCGACAACCCTGGAAGACCACCCCTGGTCCACCGACCCCTACACCCACGCGCTCCACACCGGCCAGGGCCCCCTCTTCCTCCGCCGCCCCGACGGCTGGCTCCTCCCCCTGGACGTGGAACGCTGGTGCGCCGAAGCCGACGCCGCCGACCTGGACGTACTGCGCCACTGCGAGGGCACGGTCCTGGACGTCGGCTGCGGCCCCGGCCGCCTCGTCGCGGCCCTGGCCACCCGCGGCCACCCCGCCCTCGGCATCGACGTGAGCGCCGAGGCCGTCCGCCGCACCAGAACCCTCGGCGGCCGGGCCCTGCACCGCAGCGTCTTCGACGAGCTCCCCGCCGAGGGCCGCTGGGGCACGGCCCTGCTGATCGACGGCAACATCGGCATCGGCGGCGACCCGCGCGCCCTGCTCGACAGGATGACCCAACTCCTCACCCCAGCAGGCCTGTTGATCGTCGAGACGGTCACGGACCCGCACGTGGACGAACGCGTCCTCGTGCACGTCACCGACGCCCGGGGAGCAGCCGGCACCCCCTTCCCCTGGGCCCGGCTCGGCACGACGGCCCTGCTGCGGCACGCACCCCGCTGGCGGGCCGTCGCTCAGTGGACGACCGGCGGCCGCTCCTTCGTCGCCCTCCGCAGCCCCCGCGCCCGGCGCGACCGGCGGGGCGGACGCACTCGGCGCAGCACGAACAGCAGCGCCGAGCCGCCGAAGAGCGCGGCGGTCACCAGCAGCCAGCGGGCGAGGTAACCGTCGGCGGACAGCCCGGTGGCGGCGGTGTAGCGCGCCGCCACCTGTCCGCCGATCAGCGGGAACCACACGAGCAGGAGCAGCAGGGAGAGCGCGGCCGGCACCCGGACGTACATGACCCGTTCGCGGCCCGCCACCCCGATCAGCGCCCGGTCCGCCGCCGCGTACAGCGGCAGCAGCACCAGGTCGTGCAGAAGGGCCGCGCCCGCCATCCACAGCGCGATCCCGAACCAGTCCCCGTCGAACAGGCGCAGCCCCGCGTAGGCGGCGAGCGCGAACGTGCAGGCGAGCAGCAGGAGTTGCAGCGGGCTGCCGATGACGATCCGCGGGCGCATCACAGGTCTCCGAAGGTCAGCCGGGCCACCCACTTGGTGTTGAGCACACCGGGTGCCGCGGGCACGATGATCCGCGCGGGGTGGCCGTGGTCGGGGGTCAGGTCCTCGCCGTTCACGAACAGGGCGAGCAGGGAACGCGGGTCGGCGACCTGGTTGGCCCGCAGGGCGGCCCGCCGGAAGGAGCCGTGCCGTTGCAGCGACTCCACGAACACGTCGGGCGGATCGCCGTCGTACCCGACGAGCGCCGCCAGGTCCCGCAGCCGTACGCCCCGCCACCACTGGTCGGAGGTGGACCAGCCCTCCACGCAGGCGATGGGCAACGCGGCACTGTACAGGGGGAGTCGGAGGAGTTCGGCACGGCTCAGGCGGACGGTGCCCGTGCGTCCCGTCACCACCAGCCGCCACGCCTCCTCGCTGGTCTCGGCCGGGTGGATGCCGGCGTACGCGGCGGTCTTGTTGATCTGGAAGCCGCCGGGGCCGGTGCCGGGGTCGCGGCGGCCGTGGGGGGCGAACAGCGCCGTCCAGCGCAGTCCGTCGAAGTCCTGCCCGACGGTCGTGGCGAGGAGCAGCAGCGAGCCGCCCCCGACCAGTCCCAGCGCGCCCCTGCGGGTGACGGTCGGCGGGTCGGGCGCCGGGGACGTCAACTCGCTCCGCTCCTCCTTCAGTTGACGCAGGTTGCGCAAGGCGGCCGGTGTCTTGAGCACGGCGTGTACGGCGAACGCGGCGAAGAAGATCCAGGCGCCGTAGAAGTGCAGGGGGTAGAAGGAGCCGGGGAAGAGGTAGTCGAGCTGGACGTTGAGCACGCCGGTGACGAACTCGAACAGGCCGCCCCCGACGAGCAGGAGCAGCGAGATCCGCTCCAGCGCGTGGGCCACGGAACGGGCCGGCGGCAGCGTGAAGAGCTTCGGCACGACCGACCACAGCTTGGCCAGGAGGACCGGGATCAGGGTGATGCCGAGCGTGACGTGGACGCCCTGGGTGAGGCGGTACAGCCAGTGCGGGTCGGTCGGCCAGGCGAAGAGGTAGAAGCCGAGGAGGCCCTTGCCGGGTGTCTTGTCGTTCACCGGAGACAGGTCCGGGTTGTAGGCAGCGTACGACAGCAGTCCTGTCACGAACAGCACCGTGATGCCGCCGAGCAGGACGAGGCCCAGCACCGAGGTGAGCCAGGGGCCGCGCAAGGGGCTGCGCCAGAAGGCGGGTGAGAAGGGTGACCGTGCCATGTCCCGACCGTAGGTCCGTACGGACCCCGGAGCGGCGATGCGAACCATGACGAAATTCTGACGTCCGCGCACGTCAGGCGTCCGGGTGCCGCTCCCCGGCCTAGCGTGTCGAGCGTGAACCGCGACCTGAAGCGAGACCTGTACGCCGCCTCGGCCGCCGCCGTGCTCGTCGGCGTGGCCGCGGTCGTCGGCACCGGCATCCAGCACCGTGACGGCTCACTGCGCGTCGGCTGGCCTCCGCTGCTGGCGGTCTGGGACCCGCATCTCGGCCCCGGCACCCCGGCGGCGATCGTGGTGGCGGTCGCCGTGGTGGCGTACGGCCCCGCCCTCGCCGTACGGCTGCCCTGGCGCCCACTGCTGCTGACGGCCTGGGGCGGGGCCATGGCCTGGACCTGGTCGCTCGCGCTGGTCGACGGCTGGGACCGGGGCGTCGCCCGGCGGCTCACCACGAGGAACGAGTACCTCCAGGTCATCGGCCGCTTCCACGACATCCCGGACGCCCTGCACGACTTCACCCGGCACATCCTGAGCGGCACTCCGGACAACTGGCCCGCCCATGTGGCCGGGCATCCGGCGGGCGCGACCGTCACCTTCGTCCTGCTGGACCGGATCGGGCTGGGCGGGGGCGGCTGGGCCGGCGCCTTCGTCATCACCGTCGGCACGACCGCGGCGGCCGCGGTCCTGGTCGCCGTACGGGCGCTGGCCGACGAGCACCTGGCCCGTCGTGCCGCGCCGTTCCTGGTGCTGATGCCGGGCGCGGTGTGGGTCGGGACCTCGGCGGACGGCTACTTCACGGGGGTCTCCGCGTGGGCGGTCGCGCTGCTGGCGCTCGCGGTGACGGGGCGCCGCCCACGGACGACGGGCTTCGCCGCCGGCCTCCTGCTCGGCCTGACCGCCTACCTCTCCTACGGCCTGACGCTCCTCGCCCTCGTCGTCGCCGCCGTCCTGCTCCTCGGCTCCCGCCGTGCCCGCCCGCTCCCCTTCCTCCTGGCCGGACTGGCGGTCGTCCCGGCGGTGTTCACCGCGCTGGGCTTCGACTGGTGGGAGGCGTACCGCCTGTTGGTCACCCGCTACTACCAAGGAGCGGGCGGGGTAAGGCCGTACGCCTACTGGGTGTGGGCGAACCTCGCCTGCACGGTGTTCGTCGTGGGCCCGGCGACGGCGGCCGCCCTGCGGCGCGCCGGGACGGCCCTGGTCGAGCGCGCCCCGACTCCCGCCCTCAGGCCGGCCGTTCTGACGGCCGCCGCTCTCCTCGCCCTGCTGGTCGCCGACATCTCCGGCATGAGCAAGGCGGAGACGGAACGGATCTGGCTGCCGTTCGCGGTGTGGCTGCTCCCGGCGTGCGCGCTCCTGCCGCGTCCCCGGGCCTGGCTGACCGCGCAGGCGGTCCTGGCGCTGCTCGTCAATCACCTGTTGCTGACGTATTGGTGAGGAGCGGGCAGAGGCTGTTCCGTCCAGATCACCTTGCCGTCGGGGGTGTACCGCGTCCCCCAGCGCTCGGTGAGCTGGGCGACCAGGAAGAGTCCGCGGCCGCCCTCGTCCTCGGTGCGGGCCCGGCGCAGCCGGGGTGAGGTGCTGCTGCCGTCGGAGACCTCGCAGATCAGGGCGCGGTCGCGCAGCAGGCGCAGCTGGAGGGGGCCGGTGGCGTGGCGGACGGCGTTGGTGACGAGTTCGCTGACGACCAGTTCGGTGGTGAAGGCGAGGTCGTCCAGGTCCCAGGCGGCGAGCTGTTCGGTGACGGCCGTGCGGGCGCGGGAGACGACCTCCGGCTCGCAGGGCAGCACCCACTCGGCGACGCGTTGGGGGCCGAGGACATGGGTGCGGGCGACGAGCAGGGCCACGTCGTCGCCGGGCCGGGCCGGCAGCAGCGCGTCCAGGACCGCCTCGCAGGTGTCCTCCGGCGCCCGGTCGGCCACAGCGAGGACGCTGCGCAGCCGGTCCAGTCCGGAGTCGATGTCCCGCAGCCGGTCCTCGACCAACCCGTCGGTGTAGAGCACCAGTTGGCTGCCCTCGGCCAGCTCCAGCTCGACCGTCTCGAAGGGCATGCCGCCGAGGCCGAGCGGCGGTCCGGAGGGCAGGTCCACGAAGTCGACGGTGCCGTCCGGCCGTACGACCGCGGGCAGGGGGTGCCCGGCGCGGGTGAGGGTGCAGCGCCGGGACACCGGGTCGTAGACGGCGTAGAGGCAGGTCGCGCCGACGATGCCGGAGTCGGCCTGGGTGCTGTCCACCGCCCAGCCCTCGCCCCGGTCGAGCCGTCCGACCAGGTCGTCGAGGTGGGTGAGGAGGTCGTCCGGGGGGAGGTCCAGGGAGCAGAAGTTGTGGACGGCGGTGCGCAGCCGGCCCATCGTGGCGGCGGCGTGCAGACCGTGCCCGACGACGTCCCCGACGACCAGCGCGACCCGCGCGCCGGACAGCGGGATCACGTCGAACCAGTCGCCGCCGACCCCCGCCTGCGCGGGCAGATAGCGGTAGGCGGCCTCGACGGCGCTCTGCTCGGGCCGCCCCTTGGGCAGCAGGCTGCGCTGCAGGGCGAGGGCCGTGTTGTGCTCGCGGGTGTAGCGGCGGGCGTTGTCGATGCAGATCGCCGCGCGGCCGACCAGCTCCTGGGCGAGGGAGAGGTCGTCGTCCTCGAAGGGGGCGGGCTTCTCCGAGCGGTAGAAGCTGACCACGCCGAGGGTCGTGCCGCGCGCCCGCAGCGGCACCGTGATGAGGGAGTGGATGCCCGCGGCGAGGGTGCGTTCCAGCCGGGAGGGGTCCTGGGCGATCCAGCCGCCCGCGTCGGCCAGCACGGGTTCCAGCACCGACCGCCGGCTCTCCAGGCTCTGGGCCTGCGGTGTCGACGGCACGTACTCGACGGTGTCGCCGACCCCGTACAGATGCGACTCCTCGTGCACGGCGCCCAGGGCGACCCGGCGAAGCGGGGTGTCCGTGCCCAGCGGGCAAGGCTCCTCGCCGCGCAGCACCGCGTCGGGCAGGTCGACGGCGACGAAGTCGGCGAACCGGGGCACGGTCACCTCGGCCAGCTCCTCCGCGGTCCGGGTCACGTCGAGCGTGGTCCCGACCCGCACCCCGGCGTCGTGCAGCCACTCCAGCCGCCGGCGCGCCAGCACGGCCAGCCGCCCGACCCCGGGCTCCCCGACCAGCAGCAGCCGGCTCTCCCCGTCGTCGATGATGTCGCCGACGGTCTCGGGGGGAGCGGGGGCCGGTCGGTTCACCAGGGGTACGACGGCTCGTACGGCGACGGGGCGCGCGGCGGGGACCGGGGGCGTCGCCCGTGTGTCCCGCGCCGGAGCCGTTGCGGTGGATCCGCCGGGCAGCGTCAGGGCCGGCCCGTCGAGCCGGGGCCCGCCCAGGATCCGTGCCTCGACCGCCACCCCCGACTCCCCCGCGGCGCCCATGACCTGGCGGCGCAGCAGCGTGGCCACGCGTCCGCCCGGCAGGGCCACCTCGTCCAGGGTGCGGTTGGGGGAGGCGATCAGTTCCTCGGCGCGCTCGCGCAGAAGGGCCAGATCTATCCGGCCGAGGTCGTCCCCGCCGCGTCCCTCCGGCCGTCCGCCGGTCGCGAGATCGGCGCGCCGGTAGGCGGCGATCAGCGCGCGTTCCCGCTCCGTGGACTGTTCCAGCAGCCGTGCCTCGATGGTCCGCGCGGCCTCGCGGACCATCCGCACCATGGTGGGGTCGCCGTCGTCGCGCAGACAGGTCAGGTCGAGCACGGCCTCGATGTGCCCGCTGAGCGGGTCCCGCACCGGCGCCCCCGCACAGGCGAAGGGCTGCAGACAGTCGGCGAAGTGCTCACGGCCGACGACGTAGACGGGCCCGCGTTCGGCGAGCGCGGTGCCCACGCCGTTGGTGCCGACCACCGGCTCGGAGGCGTCGAACCCGGGCGCGAAGTTCACCGCGTCCAGCCGGTCGCGCAGCCGCGCGTCACCGCCGAGCCGCTGGACCATGCGCCCGTGCGCGTCGCACAGCGCGATGGTCATGCCGACCTCGGCGAGGGACTCGGTCAGCCGCTGCAGCACCGGGTCGGCCGCCCGCAGGAACCGATCGTCCAGGGTCAGGTCCGGAGCGTAGGGGACCAGCAGCTGGTGGGGTTCGAGCCCCGCGGAGCGGCACCGCTTCCAGGACTCCAGCACGGCGCCCCGGACGTCCGCCTCCACGCGTGCGCCGGCCAGAAAACGTTCGTGGGCATCGACGAGTCCCCCGATGTCGTCCCAGGCGACGGACACCGCGATCACTTCCTCCAGGCCGTATCACCGTAGACCCACTGTGACACAGGCCACAACCTCGAACACTTGTGGGGTCGCGGCCCACTTCCCAAGATCCGGACGGCAGCCTATGTTACCGGTAACACGCCAGCCTCGGCCGCCCGGGAGAAGCCCCGATGCCCGCACCGCACCGCCTCCGCGTCCCCGCCCCCTCCGCACCTCCACTGACCGGCCACCTCCCCTTCGCCGACGCTCCCGGAGCCGCCGAACCGATCGAGGTGACCAGCCGCTGGCTCACCAGGGGCGGCCGTCCCTGGTTCCCGGTCTCCGGCGAGTTCCACTACTCCCGCTTCCCGGCCGCCGGGTGGGAGGAGGAGCTGCTGAAGATGAAGGCGGCCGGAGTGACGGCGGTCGCGAGCTATGTCATCTGGATCCACCACGAGGAGGCCGAGGGCCGTGTCCGCTTCGACGGCGACCGCGACCTGCGCCGCTTCGCCGAGCTGTGCGCCCGCCACGGTCTGGACTTCATCCCCCGCATCGGCCCCTGGTCCCACGCGGAGGTACGCAACGGCGGCCTCCCCGACTGGCTCCTGGCCCGCGACTGCACGCCCCGCACCGACGACCCGGCCTACCTGGAACCCGTACGCGCCTGGTTCGCGGCGATCGCCGGACAGCTGTGCGGCCTCGACCGCGCCCACGGCGGCCCGATCATCGCCGTCCAGATCGAGAACGAGCTCTACGACCAGCCCGGCCATCTGCTCACCCTGAAGCGGATGGCGCAGGAGGCGGGGCTCGCCGCACCGCTGTGGACGTCGACCGCCTGGGGCGGGGTCCGGCTCCCGCCCGACGAACTGCTCCCCCTCTACGGCGGCTACACCGAGGCCTTCTGGACGGAGGCGGACGGCGGCTGGCCCGACACCTGCCGCAAGCACTTCTTCTTCACCCACCAGCGCGACGACGAGGGCATCGGTGCCGATCTGCGCCCGACCAGCGTCCGGGGCGGCGAGCCGGACGCCCTCGCGGACCGCTTCCCCTGGGCCACCTGCGAACTGGGCGGCGGGATGGCGGTCTCCTACCACCGGCGGCCCCGCGTGGACGCGGCCGACATCGGGGCCCTCGGCCTGACGAAGATCGGCTGCGGCTCGGTGTGGCAGGGCTTCTACATGTTCCACGGCGGCACCAACCCGGCCGGCGAGCACACCACCCTCCAGGAGTCCCACGCCACCGGCTACCCCAACGACCTGCCGGTCCTGACGTACGACTTCCAGGCGCCGCTCGGCGAGCACGGCCAGTACCGGCCCTCGTACCACGAACTCCGGCTGCAGCACCTGCTGTTGGCGGAGTACGGGCATCTCCTCGCCCCCATGGAGTCCGTGCTGCCCGAGCGACGGCCGAAGGGCCAGGGCGACCGCGACACCCTGCGCTGGGCGGTGCGCTCGGACGGCGCCTCGGGCTTCCTGTTCGTCAACAACCACCAGCCGCACGAGCCCCTGCCGGACCGTCCGGAGACGTCGTTCGAGGTTGAATTCCCTTGCGGGAAGGGGACGTTGACGCTCCCCAGCACTCCGGTCACGGTCCCCACCGGCGCGTACTTCTGCTGGCCCCTGCGGCTCGAGATCGCCGGGCTGCGGCTGGAGTGGGCGACCGCGCAGCCGGTGTGCACGGTGGACGTCGACGGCCGTACGGTCCTGGTGCTGGCGGCGACGGACGGCATCGCTCCCGAACTCGCCCTGGACGCGGGCACATTGGCCTCGGTGAGGGCACCCTCCGGAGACGTCGTGCGCGCCGGCGGCCGGGTCCTGGTCACCGGAATCCGGCCCGGCACCGACGCGCTGGTGGAGGTGGACACGGCCGACGGCGGGCGGGTCGGGCTGCTGGTTCTCGACGCGGCGAGTGCGCGCACGCTCTACCGGGGTGTGGCGTGGGGCGCCGAACGGCTGGTGCTGTGCGCGGACGGGGTGGTCTTCGACCACGACGAGGTACGGGTGCACAGTCGCGCGGAGCGGCCGTCCGTCGCCGTACTTCCGGCACCAAAGGGGGAACTGGTGGGGGCCGTACGGGAGGGGGCGGACGGGGTGTTCACCCGGTACGCGGTCGAGGTGGGCGGCCTGGTGGAGGTTCCGCAGGTGTCCGTCGACCTGATGCGGCCGGCCGGTGCGGCCCCGGCCCCTGTGACGGGAGTACAGGGGCGGGCGAGCGTGCCGGCGGACAAGTACTTCGAGACCGTCGCGGCGGAGTACCGGGTCGAGGTGCCCGAGGGGTTGCCGGACGGTGCGATTCTGCGCGTCCGGTGGAGCGGGGACGTGGCGCGGGCGTACGTGGGGGACGTGCTGGTCGCGGACCAGTTCTTCTCGGGGCGGGTCTGGGACATCGGCGTCTCGCGACTGCCCGCCGGGTCCCTGCGGCTGTGCGTGCTGCCGCTGGCGGACGACGCGGCGGTGTACGTGCCGGAGGAGGCCCGGGAGGGGTTGGGGAGGGCGGTGGTCGAGGGGGCGGAGTGGGTCGTCGTGCGCAGGGGGGTGATTCGGTAGGAGAACTCGGACCCGGGCTCAGTCAGGGGTGACAGCCGGGAGCCCGCCTATGCTGGGCCCCCGCCACCGCGAAACCCCGATCGAGGACAGCTTCCCATGACCACCACGCCCGCCGACGGCTCCTCCCCCAAAGGGCGGCGGCGGCGGAACTTCGCCGGGGCCCGGCCCGTGATGGACGACGTGGCGCGGCTGGCCGGGGTGTCCAAGCAGACCGTGTCCCGGGTGCTGAACGACCATCCGTCCGTACGGCCCGAGACGCGGGAGGCGGTCACCGCGGCCATGGACACGCTCGGGTACCGGCCCAGCCGTAGCGCGCGGTCGCTGGCCAGTGGGCGGACGCGGATGCTCGGGGTGATCTCCTTCGACGCCGCCCGGTACGGCCCCGCCTCCGTGCTGACCGCCATCAACACCGCGGCCCAGGACGCCGGTTACCTGGTCAGCTCGATCGCGCTGGACACGGCGGACCGGGACACGGTCGTCCGGGCGGTGGACCGGCTGTCGGCCGAGGGCGCCGACGGTGTGATCGCGATCGCCCCGCAGCGCTGGGTGGGGCAGGCGCTGGCCGACGCCCGGCTCGACACCCCGCTGGTGGTGCTGGAGAACGACGTCGAGGGCGGCCCCTCGGTCGTCACCGCCGACTCCCGCACCGGCGCCCGCCTGGCCACCGAGCACCTCCTCGGCCTGGGGCACCGTACCGTCCACCACATCGCCGGCCCCGCCGGCTGGAGCTCCGCCGACCGGCGCCTCGCGAGCTGGCGGGAGACTCTGACGGCGGCCGGCGCCGAGGTGCCGGAGCCCCGCTTCGGCGACTGGAGCGCCGACTCCGGCCACGAGGCCGGCCGCGTGCTGGCCCGACGCGCCGACGTCACGGCGGTGTTCGCCTCCAACGACCAGATGGCGCTCGGTGCGCTGCACGCCTTCCACGAGGCCGGACGCGCCGTGCCGGAGGAGATCAGCGTCGTCGGCTACGACGACATCCCCGAGGCCGCGCATCTGCTGCCCCCGCTGACCACCGTCCGCACCGACTTCACCGAGATCGGCACCCGCTCGCTCCGTCTCCTGCTGAACCGCGTCGAGGGCCGCGCCGAACCGGTGCCGGTCGAACCGCTGGTGCCGGTGGAACTCGTGGTCCGCCGCAGCAGCGGACCGGCGCCTCTCCACGGGCGGTGACGCTCACCCCCCAGGGGCGCGGGGAACTGCGCGACCAGCCCCCACTGACCCGCAGCTTCGTATCCGCACTGCCGACGGAGTCAACTGGCGGTGCGGCGGATTCGCCCGGCGTACCGCTTCTCCAGTTCCAGGTTGCCCTCGAAGCCGCCGGGCACATTGGCGGAGACGTAGACCGGCGGCCGCTCCCCCGCGTCCAGGAGCAGCTTCGACGCCTCCGCCACCGCCATCTGGACCAGCATCACGCCGGTCAGCGTGGACAGCGCGCACACCGCGCCCCCACCCGGCAGCTCCAGCAGCGCGTCCCCCCGGGGAGCCCGGTTGTCGAGGACGACGTCGGCCAGGTCGGCGAGCTTCTTGCCGCTGGGATGCCCCACGGGCACCGTCCGGGTATGGGTGAGGGAGGTGATGGCCAGCAGCCGGTGCCCCCGCTCCTTGGCCAGCAGGGCCGTCTCCACGATCACGTTGTTGACGCCCGAGTTGGAGATGATCACGAACAGGTCCTGGGGGCGGGGCTCGGCGAGCCGGTAGATGCGCTCGGCGACACCCTCCTGCCGCTCCAGCAGCGGATCGTCGAGGACCCCGGGACCGTCACCGCCGTACAGCACCAGATCGGCGATGCTCAGCCGGTTGGTCGGCACCAACCCGCCCGCGCGGCCCGCGAGTTCGAGGACGATCGCCTGGGAGTGGCCGGTGCCGAAGGCCTGGATCACGCCGTCGGAGCGCACACAGTCGGCGATCAGTTCGGCGGCGCGTGCGACCTCCTCGCGCGCGGACTCGGTGAGGTCCCGCAGGACGGCCAGACTCTCCCGCGCGAAGCCCTCGGCGCTCACGGACTCGTCGGACACGCGACACTCCCCACTGGTGGATTGAACCACCCCATACACCGTCACAGGTGAATCAATAAATCACATGGCTCATGCAGCGAGCAATGGCAGCGGCCATGGATGAACACTGCTCTCCTTTATGGTCCTGGTATTCAATCCATGCCGCTAAGGGTGGCTGATACCTTCTGTGCATGCCCTCCACGGACGTCACCACACTGATCCGGACCGAGCTGCCCCGCCTGGCCGGCTCCCTGCGGAAGGTCGGTGAGCTGATCCTGGAGGATCCGGCGGCCGTCACCCACTGCTCGGCCGCGGAACTCGGCCGCCGCACCGGCACCTCCCAGGCGACGGTGACCCGGTTCTGCCGGGCCATCGGCCTCGACTCCTACCAGCATCTGCTGATCGAACTGGCCCAGGAGCGCGGCCGCGGCGAGGTCTCCGCCTGGGGCTCGACGGAGATCGACACCGACATCTCGCCCGAGGACAGCCTGGAGCGGGTGGTCCAGGTCGTCGGCAGCGCGGATCTGCGCGCGATCCAGCAGACCATCGACCGCATCGACCTCGACGCACTGGAGCGCGCGGCCCAGGCGCTGGCCAAGGCGCGCCGTATCGACGTGTACGGCGTCGGCGGCAGCGGAGCGGTGGCGCAGGAGACGGAGACGCGGCTGTTCCGCATCGGCTGCCAGGTCCGCGGCTGGACGGAGGTGCACGGCGCGGCCACCTCCGCGGCCCTGCTCACCCCGGCGGACGTGGCCATAGGGATCTCCCACTCCGGCGCGACGCGCGAGACGCTCGAGCCGTTCGAGATGGCCAGGGAGCGGGGCGCCACCACGATCGCGATCACCACCGATCCGCGCTCGCCGCTGGCCCGGGCCGCCGACATCCGGCTGATCTCGGCCACCTCCGAGACCAGCTTCCGCACCGGCAGCATCGGCGGCCGGCACTCCGTCCTGATGATCGTCGACTGTCTCTACGTCCGGGTCGGCCAGCTCTCCTACCAGCGCGCCAGCGCCTCGCTCGCCCTGACCGACCACATCACCCCGCAGCACGCGGTGAAGTCGCGCCGGACGAGATGAGCGGATCCGTACCGCGTCGGCCGACGGTGGGCGGATCTGTATGGATGAACCACCGAGAAAACGTGTGGATGGTTGTTTGAATCATCCCCACGATGCCAGGATGGGGCTCCGCCGAGCATCCTGGTAGGAGACCCATGCGCGTCACCGCTGCCGAGTCGACCGAGCTGTTCGTCGGCACCGCCGAGCATCCGCAGCAGGTGGTGGCCGTCGAGATCGAGCACTCCCCCGGACGGACGGTGCTGCTGACCGTCGAGGGCGCGGGCGTCACCGGTGACGCGGTCGCCGACGCCGGCGACGACGGGACCGTACGCGCGGAGATACCCGTGACCGTCGACGGACCGGTGCCCGGCGACCGGCGCGAGGTCACGCTCACCGCCGTCGACGGCGGCCAAGTGGCCCGGCACACCTTCGAGTTCACGACCGCCGAGCCCGGCTGGACCATGTTCATGGTCAGCCACTTCCACTACGACCCGGTGTGGTGGAACACCCAGGGCGCCTACACCGAGACCTGGGACGTCGCCGACGAGCCCGCCGTCACCGGTCTGCCGGCCCGCACCTTCGACTCGCGCGGCCAGTCCGGGATGAGCCTGGTACGCGCCCACTGCGACCTGGCCCGGCGCGACCCGGCGTACACCTTCGTGCTGGCGGAGGTCGACTATCTCAAGCCGTACTGGGACGCCTTCCCGGAGGAGCGCGCCTTCCTGCGCGAGCTGATGCGCACCGGCCGCGTGGAGATCATGGGCGGCACCTACAACGAGCCGAACACCAACCTCACCGGCGCCGAGGCGACCGTGCGCAACGCGCTGTACGGCGACGGGTTCCAGCGCGGGATCATGGGCGGATCGCCGGAAACGGCCTGGCAGTTGGACGCGTTCGGGCACGAACCGCAGTTCCCCGGGCTGATGGCGGACGCGGGGATCGCCTCCAGCTCCTGGGCGCGCGGCCCGTTCCACCAGTGGGGGCCGGCCCTGACGGTGTTCGGCGAGGAGCCGCGCGATCCCGGGCGGATGCAGTTCCCGGCGGAGTTCAGCTGGATCGCCCCGTCCGGACGGGGACTTCTGACCGCCTACATGGTCAACCACTACGGCGCCGGCTGGGCGATCGACAACGCCCCCTCCCTGCCGGCGGCGGAGGCGGCCGCCCTCAAGCTGTTCCGGGGCTTGAGGTCGGTCGCCCTCACCCGCAACGTCCTGCTCCCGGTCGGCGGTGACTACGCGCCCCCGTGCCGCTGGGTGATGGACATCCACCGGGACTGGAACGCCCGTTACCTCTGGCCCCGGTTCCTCAGCGGCACCCCGCGCGAGTTCTTCGCCGCCGTCCGCGCCGAACTCGACGCCGAGGGCCGCAAGGCCTCGCCCCAGACGCGCGACATGAACCCGGTCTACACCGGCAAGGACGTCTCCTACATCGACACCAAGCAGGCCCAGCGGTACGGCGAGACGCTGCTGGCCGACGCGGAGGCCTGGGCGACCCTCGCCTCCCTCGTCACCGGCCGGCCCTACCCGGACGCCGCCCTCGACAAGGCCTGGCGGCAGCTGGTCTACGGCGCCCATCACGACGCAATCACCGGCTCCGAGTCGGACCAGGTCTACATCGACCTGATGACCGGCTGGCGCGAACTGTACGACCTCGCCCGGCTGGTCCACGCCGACGCGACCCAGGCCCTCGCCGACCACGTCACGCCCGGCGACGGACGCGATCTGGTCGTCTTCAACCCTTCGACCTGGACCCGCGGGGACGTGCTGACGATCGACGACCCGGGGCTCGCCCCCGCCGGCCTGCCCGCGGTCCGCGAGGACGGCCAACTGCACGTCGTGGTACCGGACTTGCCGGGCATGGGCTACAAGGCCCTTCCGCTCACCGCCGGTTCCGTCCCCGAGTGGGCGCTCGGCGAGGGCACCACCATCCGCAACGCGTTCTACGAGGTGACGGTCGACCCCGCGCGCGGCGGCGGCGTCAGCAGTCTGCGCGCGCTCGCCGAGGGCGGGCGGGAGCTGCTGCGCGCCGGGGACATCGGCAACGAGCTGGTCGTCCAGGAGGAGTACCCGAGACACCCGCGCTTCGGCGAGGGCCCCTGGCACCTCACCCCGACCGGCACCACGGCCGCCCGGAGCCGGGACGTGCGCGCGGACATCGATGTCGAGCACTCCCCGGCCGGCTCGCGCATCACCGTCCGCGCCGACCTCGGCCTCTTCCGGTACACGCAGCGCCTCACGCTCTGGACCGGCGTCCCGCGCCTCGACGTGACCACCACGATCGACGGCTACGACGGCGCCGACCGGCTGATCCGCGTCCGCTGGCCCTCCGACGTGCAGGGCGGGCTACCGGTGCACGAGGTCGCGGACGCGGTGATCGGGCGCGGCTTCGGGTTCGTGGACGTGGACAGCGAGCGGTTCCCGTGGACGCTGGACAACCCGGCCAACACCTGGTTCGGGCTCGGCTCCACGGCCCGGGTGGAGCTGCGGGACGAGGCGGGGAAGGTGGCGGGCCGGCGGTCGATCGGGGTCGCGGAGCTGGTGTACGCCTCCTGGGAGGAGGCCGGCGAGCTGGGCACCCCGCTCGCCGCCGCGCTGGTCCGCGCCGGGGTCACGGCCACCTCGACGATCGCCGGCGGTCCCCGTTACGGCGACCTGGAAGTCGACTCCAACCTGCCGGACATCCGGATCGCCGTCGGCGCCCCGGAACGCAACGACCTGGTGGCCGAGGCGCTGGCCTGGGATCCGGCGGCCGGGCGCGAACTGCGGCGGCAGGTGGCCGAGACCGGGGTGGCCGCCGTGTGGGTCGCGCCGCGTGCCGGGCTGCGCGAGGAGTGGGTGCCCGGGGCCGATCTACGGGACCTGGAGCGGCTTCCGCTGCTGGTGATCGCGGGCGCCGACGCGGACGGGGACGCGAAGGCGGTGGACGCGCTGGTCGTCGACCTGGACGACGCGGTCGTCACGGCGACGGCGGCGGGCGGCGGCGAGGCGCTGCCGCCGGGCGACGCCTGGGACGGGCGCGGCTTCGCCGTGCTCAACCGGGGCACGCCCGGCTGTGTGATCACCTCCACCGGCGATCTCCACATGTCACTGATGCGGTCCTGCACCGGCTGGCCGTCGGGCGTCTGGGTCGACCCGCCGCGCCGCACGGCCCCCGACGGCTCGGGCTTCCAGCTCCAACGCTGGTCCCACACCTTCGAGTACGCGGTCGTGGCGGGCGAGGGCGACTGGCGGCAGCAACAACTGCCGCGCCTGGGGCATGAGTTCAACCATCCGCTGACCGCCCGGGTGCGGGAGGCGGCGGACGGCGGCTCGCTGCCCCGCGAGGCGGTCCTGCTGGCCCTGGAACCGGTGGGCGAGGTGCTGCTCGACGCACTCAAGCCGGCCGGTTCGCCGCTCGCCCGGGGAAGCGTGGCACCGGTCGATCCGGGGCGCGGGGTCGTCGTACGGATGCACGAGGTGAACGGGCGTCCGGTGCGGGCCCGGGTGCACGGGCCCAGGGAGTGGGTACGCGGCACCCGGGCGGACGTGCTGGAGACCCCCGGTGAGGCGCTCGCGCCGGACGGACAGGGGGCGCTGGGCCTGGGCCTGACCGGCTTCGAGGTGGCGACCGTGCTGGCCACACCACCCGAGACCGCGAGATCCCCCTACGACCCCGGAATCGCCGCCCACGAACCGGCCCAGCCGGTCGCCACCCGCTACTGGCTGCACAACTCCGGCCCGGCGCCCCGCGGCAACATGCCGGTCACCGTCTACCTCTCGCCCGGCTCACTCACCGCCCCCGGCGGCCGGCCGGTCACCACGACGGTCCGCGTCGCCTCGGAGCTGACCGACGCACCCGTCTACGGCACCGTGTCGGTCGGCGTCCCGCCCGGCTGGTCCGCCGAGCCCGCCGAACTGCCGTACGGCCTGGCCCCGGGCGGCTTCACCCTCACCGAGGTCACGGTGACACCCCCGCCCGACGCCGTCCCCGGCCGCCACTGGCTGACCGCCCGCCTGACGTACGAGGGCCAGACCTACGAGGACGTTGCCTCCCTCGACGTCCCGGGTGCGCCACCGGGCCCAACCCTGGTCACCGGGCTGGGAGTCGACCGACTGACCGTCGCCCGGGACGAGCGCGCCCGCGTCCCGGTGACCCTGCACAACCCCACCCGGGGTCCTGTCGACGGCACCGTGTGGGCGGTCTCCTCGTGGGGCACCTGGGCCGGCGTCACCCCGGCCTGCCAGGGCTTCACCGTGCCCCCGGGCGAGCGGCGGGAGGTCTTCGTCGACGTCGACGGCGCCGCGACACCCCCGGGCTCCTACTGGCTGCTGGCGAAGATCGCCTGCCACGGCCGGGTCGCCTACACCGAGGCGATCCCCCTGGAGGTGACCCCGTGACGGACCACGCGGCGGTGGTGCACGGCAGTCCGGTGGCGAAGGCCCGCGTGGACGCCTTTCTGCAGACGGTCACCTCCGCGCCCCTCAGGGACACGGGGAACGGCGCGACCAGCCACGACGACGGGCAGACCGGCCGACAAGCCTCCGCCGCGCTCTCCAGCTCCGCGGAGCGCCAACGACGGCGCTGGGCCACGCAAGTGGTGGTCGCGGACGAACTCGCCCGGCGAGCCTGCGAGGAACGGAACCTCGCCCTGCCGGACGAGGTGTCCCCGGCCCACCTGCTCACCGTCGAGGAGGTGGGAAGCATCGTCGCCGCCGCCCTCACCCACTCCCCCGCCGCCCGTCTGCTCCTCACGGAGCTGGAAGCCGAGCAGACCGTGCCCGAGACGGCCGTACGGGACTACTACGAGCGCAATCCGGACCGCTTTCTCACCCGGGACGCCCTGCGGCGCGGCGTCGATCCCTTCGGACGCGCCGCACCCACCGACTTCCTGGCGTACGAGCAGGTCCGCGACGGCGTCGAACGCGACCTTCGGCGCGCGGCGGGGCGGCGGGCCTTCTTCGACTGGTTCGACCAGGCTCGGGCGGATGTGGTGTATGCAGCCGGACATGAACACCCCGGCGATCCCGCGCACGCGGACCACGAACACCGCCACTGATCACGGCCGGAACCCAAACGCAACACGGGAACCCATTGACCTCCGATGAATTCTGGTCCACCTTTTCATCAATCGGAGTCGAAGTTGGTTGATTGAACCAGCCGCCTCGGCTGGTCCCAGGAGGGTGGACATGCGCGCTGGAAGACTCACCGCATCCGTGGCGGGAATCATCGCCCTGACACTGACGGCCGCCGGCTGCGGCCTCTCCGGCGGCTCCTCCGGGGGTGACTCCACCGCCGGGGGCTGCAAGGTCGACAAGGGCAACGTGGGGTCCGGGAAGCTGACGGGTGACGTCAAGGGCCGGATCACCTTCCAGACGACCAACCTGAAGAAAGACTTCGGGACGTTCTTCAACGGAGTGATCGCGTCCTTCGAGAAGGCCCACCCCAAAGCCGAGGTCAAGTGGATCGACGACCCGGGCGACAACACCTTCACCCAGCGCACGGTCGCCGACGCACAGGCCTGTACGTTGCCGGACGTCATCAACGTCAACGCCCCGACCGCGACCGCCCTCACCAAGGCCGGCTACCTGCTGAACCTGGGCGTGAAGGACCCGGACGCCGCCAAGCCGTTCGTCCCCTCGTTCTGGAAGTCGGCCACCTTCGACGACGCCTCCGGCAAGGCGATCCACACCACGCTCCCCTGGTACACCGGCGGTGTCCTGCTGACGTACAACAAAAACCTCCTCGACCAGGCCGGCATCGACCCGGCGAAGCCGCCGACGACGATCTTCGGGCTGTTCGCCGACTACGAGAAGGTCGCCAAGGCGGCCAAGGGCACGTACTACGCGACGATGGCCAACCCGATCTGGCGCATCCCGGCCGACTTCGACCAGATGAACATCAGGACGCTGTCCGCCGACGGCAAGTCCGCGGTCTTCGCCGACGACCCGAGGACCACCCAGTGGGTGGCCTGGATGGCGAAGCTGTACAAGGAGGGCGCGATGCCGAAGGACTCGCTGTCCTCCAGCAACGACCCGTCCACCCTCTACAGCCAGGGCAAGGTGGCGTACGGCTCGACGAACCCGAGCTTCGTACGGTTCGTGAAGCAGAACAGCCCCTCGGTCTACGCGAAGACGGCCGTCGGCCAGCAGCCCTACGACGCGCTCGGCCGCGCCTCCGCCGGTGCCCCGCAGTACATATCGGTCGCCGCGACCAGCAAGCACGCGGCGGCGGCGCTGTCGTTCGCGGAGTACCTCACCGACGCCGAGAACCAGACGGCCTGGTGCAAGGACCCGAACGTCGTCATCTTCCCGACGACGACCGCCTCGCTCGACGACCCGTTCTTCCAGAACGTGACCGGCAGTGATCCCTTCTCCCAGGCGCGCAAGCTCGTCGCCGACCAGCTCAAGACGGCCGACACCAACCAGACCAACCTCTCCCCTGCCGTGCAGAACGCGATCGTGGGGCAGGTGCAGCTGGCCATGCAGGGCAAGAAGAGCCCCGCACAGGCCGTCAAGGACGCGCAGGCCAAGGCCAACGAGCTGCTGAAGCAGGCGGGTTGATGGTGGCGACCCAGACCGCGAAGCCGGTGTCCATGCCCGGCGCGGAGGGCATCGCCTCCACGCCGGGCGCGGCCCCGTCCCGTGCCCGGCGCGTCATCGGGGCCGTGCTGCCCGGCCCGGCCGCGGGCGCCAACGGAGCGGCCCTGTACCGGCGTTGGTGGCTGCCCTGGCTGTGGACCGCCCCGGCGATCGGCTGCGCGGTCGTCTTCGGCGTGTTCCCGTTCCTCAACACCGTCATCCTGTCGTTCACGAACGCCAAGCCGCTCGGCGGCGCGGCGGGCTTCGTCGGGCTGGACAACTACCGCCGGATGCTGGGCGATGCGGACTTCTGGCTGGCGACCCGCAACAGCGTCCTGTACGCCGTGATCGTCGTCCCGCTGATGGTGTTCCTGCCGCTGATGCTGGCCGTCCTGGTGGAGAAGAACCTCCCCGGCATCGGCTTCTTCCGCTCCGCCTTCTACACGCCCGTGCTCGCCTCCAGCGTGGTCGTCGGTCTGAGCTGGCAGTGGCTGCTGGCGGACGACGGGCTGGTCAACACCTGGCTGCTGAAGGCCCACTTGATCAGGTCTGCCATCCCGTTCCTGTCGGACTCCTGGCTGATCCTGCTGTCGGCGATGGGCCTGACCCTGTGGAAGGGCCTCGGCTGGTACATGATCTTCTACCTGGCCGCCCTCGGGAACGTCCCCAGGGAGCTGCACGAGGCGGCGCAGATGGACGGCGCCGGCACGGTCCGCCGCTTCTGGCACATCACCGTGCCGGGCGTGCGCCAGGCCATGATGCTGGTCGGCACGCTCACCGGCATCGGCTGTCTGCGGGTCTTCACCGAGATCTTCATGCTGGGCAGTTCCACCGGCGGCCCCGGCGGCGCCGACCGCACCCTGCCGTTCTACATCCGCGACGTCGGCCTGGACCCGATCACCGGCAACGCCGGCTACGGCTCCGCGGTCAGCGTAGCCCTGTTCGTACTGACCCTCGGCCTGACCCTGCTGGCGCAGCGCCTGACGAAGGAGGACGAGTCATGACGACCGCCGTCCACAAGCCCCGGCGCCTCGTACCGCGCTGGCGGGACCACGGCCGCCCCCGTGAACTGGTCGTCCGCTACCTGCTGTTGCTGTTCGTGCTGGGCATCACGGTGGGCCCGCTGCTCTGGCAGTTCCTGGCCTCGCTGAAGGGCGTGGGCGAGGACGTGTTCGGCGCGAAGGCCTCCCTCCTGCCCCACCATCCCACCCTGCGTGCCTACCGCGAGGTCTTCGACCAGGTCCCGGTGGCGACGTACATCCGCAACAGCCTCATCGTGGTGGCCTTGTCGATCACCAGCCAGCTGGTGTTCTCCACCACGGCCGGCTACATGCTCTCCAAGCCCGGCTGGAAGGGCCGCAAGGCGGTCTGGGTGGTGCTGGTCGCCTCCATGATGTTCCCCTTCGAGTCGATCATGGTGTCGCTGTTTTTGAGCATCCGGGACCTGGGCCTGGTCGACAACCTGGCGGGCGTCTGGCTGCCCGGCTTCGTCGGCGCCATCAACGTCCTGCTGATGCGCGGCGCGTTCCTCGCGGTCCCGCGCGAGATCGAGGACTCGGCGATGCTCGACGGGGCGAACGAGTGGCAGCGCTTCCGCCACCTCTACCTCCCCTCCGCCTGGGGCGCGATCATGGTGGTCACCATCAACACCTTCATCAGCGCCTGGGACGACTTCCTGTGGCCGCTGATCGTGCTGCGCTCCGAGAACCACATGACGCTGACGCTGGGCCTGTCCCGGCTGCAGAGCTCGTCCTTCGGGTACGACCAGCGGGTGGTGATGGCCGGCTCGGTGATCTCGGTCGTCCCGGTGCTGGTGCTGTTCGTGATCACCCAGCGGTGGTTCTACCGGGGAGTGGCGGCGGGCGCGGTCAAGCTCTGACCCGGCGCGTCGAGCGCTTCCCGGGCCGATGCGGCGACCCTGATCTCGGCCGTGCCGGTGAGCTCCGGGAGGGTCAGAGTGAGCGTGCGGCACTCGCCCGGCTCCAGGCCGACACCCTCGAACGCGCAGAGTTCGAGGGTGCGCGGCCAGGTGGGGGTGACCAGCCGGCGGAGATACACCTGGACCGTGGAACGCCCGTACCGCCGTCCGGTGTTGGTGACGTCGACCTCGACGGTGCGCCCCGTCGTGCGCGGTGTGCCGTAGTCGAAACTCGTGTACGACAGCCCGTGCCCGAAGGAGTACAGCGGCTCGGCGCTCTCGTCGGCGTAGCCGCGGTACTCGGTGTCCTTGTGGTTGTAGTACACGGGCAGTTGGGCCACCGAACGGGGTACGGAGAGCGGCAGGCGCCCCCTCGGGTCCGTCAGCCCGAGGAGTACCTCGGCGATCGCGTCGCCGCCCCAGGGGCCGGGGTACCAGGCGGTGAGCAGGGCGGCGGCGGTGTCCGGCACCAGGTGGGGTCGCCCCTGGACCAGCACCACCGCGGTCGGTGTGCCCGTCGCCACGACGGCGTCCAGCAGCGCGTACTGCGCGTCCCCGAGGCGGAGCCCGGCGAGGTCGACGCCCTCGCCGCAGGTCATCTCGGACGCGGTCGTGAGCGCGGCCCCGTTGGCGTCGAACTCCGTCTCGGGCGCGCGTGCGCTGCTGCCGCCCAGCACCAGCACGGCGAGGTCGGACGCGGCGGCCTCGGCGATCGCGGCCGGGATGCCGGAGAGGTCGGCGCCGGTGAGCGAGCAGCCGGGGGCGTGACGGACGTCGAGCCCGGCGGGGGCGAGCCGGCGCAGGGCCTCGAGGACGCTGCTGCCGGTGCCGGGGCGTTGCGGGGCCGTGTAGTCGCCCGACTGGTGTGCGGTGGTGGCGGCTTGGGGGCCGAGCACGGCGATCCGGGAGACGCTCGCGGCCACGGGCAGCACGCCGTCGTTGCGCAGCAGGGTGACGGCGGCCCGGGCGACCTCCCTGCTCAGCTCCTCGCCTCCGGCCGGCGTCCGGGCCGTGGCGTACGGCCTTTCGAAGAGCCCCAGCCGGAACTTGAGGCGCAGCACGCGGGCGACGGCCCGGTCGAGGGTCTCCTCGCTCACCAGGCCGCGCTCGACCGCCTCCTCCAGCAGCGTGAAGCCCCGGTCCCAAAGGCTGAGATCGACACCGGAGCCGAGGGCCAGGGCCCCGGCGGAGACGTGGTCGCCGGTGATCCGGGCGAGCCGGTCGACGGCGAGCCCGTCCGCCATGACCAGGCCCTCGAACCCCCAGTCCGCCCTGAGCAGTTCGGTCAGCAGCCACCGGTTGCCCGAACACGGCGTCCCGTCGACCTCGTTGTAGGCGGCCATGACGGCGGCGGCCCCGGCGCGGACGCCCGCGCGGGCGGCGGGGAGGTGGATCTCGTGCAGCTCCCGGTGGCCCAGCTCGGACTCGGCGGAGTTGCGGCCGCCGACGGTGGCGCCCTGCCCTGCGAAGTGCTTGAGGACGACGGGGGCCTTGTCCGCGGCGAAGTACTCGCCGGGATCGCCCTGCATGCCGTGCACCAGCGCCTCGGTGAGGCGGGCGGCGAGGTACGGGTCCTCGCCGAAGCACTCCTCGGTGCGGCCCCAGCGGGGGTCGCGGGAGATGTCCAGCGCGGAGACCAGGGCCACGTGGCCGCCGCGGGCGCGCAGTTCGGCGGCCGCGTGGGCGGCGGCGCGCTCGTACAGGGCGGGGTCCCAGGTGGCGCCGACGGCCAGGTTGACGGGGAGGACGGTGCCGTCGAGGGCCATGTGGCCGTGCGGGACCTCCTCGACGAACAGGGCGGGGATGCCGAGCCTGCTGCGCTCGACGACGTGCCGCTGCACGAGCTCGGCGAGCAGGGCGCTGTCCTCGGCGCCGGGCCCGCTGCCGTGGGCGACCCCGGACCAGGCGTCGGCCCGCATCAGCCCGTAGAGGGCCCCGAGCCCCTCGAAGCGGTCGGTCTCGGCGTAGAGGGCGTCGGTGAGCTCATAACCGCCGTCGGGGGAACGGCGGTACGCGTCCCATCCGTACATCCGCTGATTGACCTGCCCGACCTTCTCCCGGAGGGTCATACGGGCGAGGAGGTCCTGGACACGGGCGTCGAGGGGGGCGGAAGGGTCGTGGTAGAGGAGGTGGGCGGCGGGTCGGCGTACGGGTTCCGCGCGGGTGGCCGCGGGGTCCGGGGTCGGCATGCGGCCGGTCCTTTCGTGGGTGCGGGTCGCGCGGCGCGGGTCAGATTAGGAGGCGGGCGAGGGCGACCGCGCCGCGGCAGCCGTCGGGGACCCAGTCGAGCGTGAGGCCGAGGGCCTGGAGGCGGGCGGTGAGGGGGACGGTCAGGGGGCCTCCGGGCCCGAGCAGGCCACCGGTGGCGACGACCCGTTCCCCTGGTTCCGGGTCCAACGCCCCTACGGTGAGCACCAGTTGCTCGACAGCCTCGGCCAGAATCGCCTCGGCCACGGCATCCTCGCCCCGCGCCGCCTCGACGACCAGCGGGGCGAGCCGGGCGAGCCGGATGGGGGGTTCGGCCATGACGGCGGGCAGAAGACGCATGCGAAAGGCTTCGCGGTGAGCGGGGGGCCAGGCGGGACCGGAACCCCCGCCGGCGTCCGCAGCCCCTCCGCGCACACTCCCGGCACCCAGGATCACCTCGCCGCCGCCCTCCCCCGGCAGCACCTCCCCCGGCACCCCCAGCGCCCGGCCCACCGACAACGCCAGGGCCGTCGCCCCGCCCCTCCCGTCCGCCATGCGCAACGCGGCCCGTACCGCCTCCCGGCCGATCCAGAAGCCGCTGCCCTCGTCGCCCAGGAGCCAGCCGTCGCCGTCGACCGTGGTGGTGGCGTGGCGGTCGGTGATGCGCATGGCGACCGCGCCGGTGCCGGCGACCAGGGCGAGCCCGTCGGCCGGGGCGCCGGGCGCCGAGGCGAACGCGGCCTCGATGTCGCTGCTGACGGTCAGCGCGCCGGCGCCGATGCCGACCTCGCGGAGCGCGGCGGTGAGGGCGGTCAGGGCGGTGACCCGCCCGGGGTCGGCCTCGTCCGCCCCGGTCGCCCCCGCGAACCCGCCGGCCACGGCGACGACCCGCCCCCGCGCGGCTTCCGGCACCGCCCGGGCGACGGCCTCGACGAGATGCGCGGTCAGTCGGGCCGGCGGCACGGTGAGGGCGTTCCCCGGTCCGCCGGCCCCCTCCCCGAGCAGCCGCCCGTCGTCCGCGGCGGCCAGCACGGCCCGCGTCCGCGTACCGCCCGCGTCCACCCCGACGACCAGCGCCGCCTCCGGCACGACGGGCCCCGGAGCCGACCCCGGCCCCACCTCACCGAAAGCCTGGTTCAAATCGCTATTCATTACCGACCATGGTGGTTGATACATTCAGCGAGGACAAGCCCCGTCCCACGGACGCGTCCCGCCCCCGGGGACCGGCCCCGACCCGAGGAGGATCCCATCCCCGCACTCCGCTTCGGCGTCAACTACACGCCCCGCCGCGGCTGGTTCCACTCCTGGTACGACTTCGACCCGGACCACGCCCGCGAGGACCTGGCCCAGATAGCCGGCCTCGGCCTGGACCACGTCCGTGTCTTCCACCTGTGGCCGCTGCTCCAGCCCAACCGCACACTCATCCGCACGGCCGCCGTCGACCAGCTGGTCCACCTCGTGGACCTCGCCGCCGAGGCCGGTCTGGACGTCATGGTCGACGGCGTGCAGGGCCACCTGTCGAGCTTCGACTTCTACCCGGAGTGGACCCGCAGCTGGCACCACCGCAACGTCTTCACCGACCCGGAGGCGGTCGAGGCGCAGGCCGGGCTCCTGCGCACCCTCGGCCGCGCCCTCGCCGACCGGCCCAACCTCCTCGGCCTCCAGCTCGGCAACGAGCTCAACAACCTGGTCGAGCACAACCCGGTGACGGCCGAGGAGGTCGACCACTACCTCGACACGCTGCTGACGGCGGCCCGGGAGGGCCTGCGTCCGGGCCTGCTCGCCACCCACTCCGCCTACGACGCCGCCTGGTACGGCGACGACCACCCCTTCACACCGCAGGCCTCGGCCCGCAAGGGCGACCTGACGACCGTCCACCCCTGGGTGTTCTCCGCGAACTGCGCCGGACGTTACGGCTCCGGCTCCTTCGAGGTGCTGCATCTCGCCGAGTACGGAACGGAGTTGGCCAAGGCGTACGCCGAGGATCCGTCCCGTCCGGTGTGGGTCCAGGAGACGGGCGCCCCCGAGCCGCACATCCCGGCCGCCGACGCCCCGCGCTTCGCCCGCGCCACCGTGCTCAACGCGGCCGGGTGCACGGACCTGTGGGGCGTGACCTGGTGGTGCTCGCACGACGTGGACCGGTCCCTGGCCGACTACCCCGAACTGGAGTACACCCTGGGGCTGTTCGACTCGGCGGGCCGGCGGAAGCCGGTCGCCGAGGCCCTGGCGGAGACGGTCGCGGAACTGCGCGCCGAGCCCCCGTCCCCCCGAGCCCGCAGTACCGCCCTGGTGTTGGACTGCACACCCGCCACCCGTTCCGTCTCCGGTCCGGGAGGCGCGTACTTCGAGGCGTGGATGCGGCTGCGCACGCAGGGCGAGCGCCCGGCCGTGGTGCTGGCCGAACGGGCCGAGGACGCCGCGCACCTGGCGGCGCGCGGGATCGCGAGGACCGTACGGCCGTAACCGCTCGGCCTCAGCACTCGGCGGCCAGCACCTCCGCGACCGCCCGCAGATTGACCCGGCCCCGTCCGTAGGAGAAAACGTCCCCGCCCTCCGGCAGCCCGGTGTCCACGCGTACCGCGTCCGGGCGCCGGGCCAGCAGGGCGTCGCGGAGCCGGGCCTGCCAGGGGTGCAGTCCGGCGTCGCAGGTGGCCACGACCAGCGGAGCGCCCCGCGACACGCGCAGGATGCCGTCGGCGAGGGCGGCGGAGTCGCTGGGCTCGCCGCTGACGGCCGTACCGGAGGCGGTGGGGTCGAGGGCGCGCACCTCGGTGAGCAGGTCCTCGCCGCCCCAGTTGAGGGCCGGGTGCGGGGGCGGGAAGAGGTCGACTACATGGGCACCGTGCAGGGGCGCCGGCACGGGCCGGGCGTGCACCGCGCGGCGGGCCGCCTCGAGCCCGGCCCCGGAGTCCCAGCCGACGACCGGCCCGGCGCCGGGGGCCGCGTACCGCTCGGCGAGCCGCCGTACCCGTCCGGCCGCCTCCCATACGCGTTCCTCGGGCAGCCGCCGGGAGTGCAGGGCCTCCAGGACCTCGTCCCGGCAGGCGAGCGTGACCTCCAGCTCAGGTACGGCGACGATGACCTGGTCGGCGCCCGCGGCGAGGGCGATGCGGGCGCCTGCGGCCTCGCCGTAGCGGCCCGCGATCGCCTTCATCTCCAGGGCGTCACTGACCAGGACGCCTTCGAAGCCGAGGTCCAGGCGGAGGACGTCACCCAGGATGCGGCGGCTGAGGGTGGCGGGACGGTTGGCGTCCAGCGCCGGGTAGACGACGTGCGCGCTCATCAGCATCGGCACACCGGCGGCGACGGCCGCGCGGAACGGTTCGAGGTCGGCGCGCAGCTCCTCGCCCGGCCTCGGGTCGACGGCCATGTCGTGGTGGCTGTCGGTCTCGGTGCCGCCGTGACCCGGGAAGTGCTTGGCGCAGGAGGCGATGCCACGGGCCTCGGTGGCGCCGATCCAGGCCCGCAGATGGCGGGCGGCGAGTTCGGGATCGGCCCCGAAGGACCGGGTGCGCACGATCGGGTTCAGCGACTGGTGCTGGAGGTCGGCGACCGGGGCGTACGAGGCGGTGATGCCGAGGGTGGCGAGGTGGCCGGCGAGCGCGTCGGCGCAGCGGGCGGTGAGGTTCGGGTCGTCGACGACGCCGAGGGCGTAACTGCCGGGGACCTCGGGGGCGCCGGCGGCGACGAGGTGGCCGATGCCGCCGCCCTCGTTGTCGATGGCCACCAGCAGGTCGGGGCGGATCGCGCGCAGCGCGTCGGTCAGCTCGCGGACCTGCTCGGCGTCGCGCACGTTGCGGGTGAACAGGATGACGCCGCCGAGACCCCGGTCGATCAGGCGTTTGAGCGTGTCGGGGAAGGTGGTGGTGCCCTCGAATCCGGCGACGAGACAGCGGTGGACGGCCTCGTCCAGGTCGGAGGAGGCGGGAGACGGGGGCTGGGTCTCGCGGACGTGCGGGGAGGTCACCTCTCGGATTCTTCTGACTCGATCAGCCGGAAGTCAACCCTTAGTTGGATGATTGATTCATCTACGGCGTATGTCGTCCCGGGCATCACTGCAGGTCGGCGCCGAGGACAACGTTCGCAACGGGTTTCGGCCCCACGGGCCGGTGGCAGAGATAGAGCCTGGGAGGTCGGCGGACGCCCCCATGGCCAGAACCGGCCACGTCTGCCCCGTCGTCCACCCGCCCCCGCCCCTTCCGCTCCCGGACACCACGGCGTCACACCGGACGGGAACGGTTCCGGCGTCCCCTCCTGCCTCGCCCCGCACCCGTCACGCCCGTGCTCCGCACCCCGGCCGCCCGGACGTGCCGTGAAAGGACGACGTGCGCCGTGTCCCTGCTCCCGCTCGACGCCACCACCGAGACGGCACCGGCCCTGTGCCCCGCCGTACCGTCCCCCGCGGCCACGCCCGCGACGCTCACCCCGGCCACCCCGGCCGGTTCCCCTCCGGTCTGCGCGGCCCCCACCGCGCGCCGCCCCGCCCTCGCCGCGGCCGTGTCGGCCCTGATCCGGCCACCCTCCGCGGACGAGTCCACGGACTCCCCCGCTCGCTGCGGTCCTCTCGCCACGCTCACCCGGCGGGCCCTCGTCCTCCTCCCCCTGCTGCTGATCGGCGTCTGGGCGGTCGTCGACTGGCGGACGCTGCGGGACGGGACCGCGCGGCTCGGGTCCGCCGACCCGGGATGGCTGCTGGTGGCGTTCTTCTTCACCTGCCTGTGCTGGCTCTCCTCGGCCTGCGTACGGCAGGGCGCCCTGCCCGAGCGGCTGCCGGCCGGGCTGCTGATCGCCTCGCAGTTCGCGGCCGGCGCCGCCAACCACGTGCTGCCGGCGAGTCTCGGCGCGCACGCCGTCACCCTGCGCTTCCTCCTGCGCCGCGGCATCCCGTTCGCCCGCGCCACCGCCTCCCTCGCCCTCTACTCCCTGGTCAGGCCGATCGCGAAGACCGCGGTGCTGCTCATCTTCCTGCTCGCGTTCCCCGATCTGCTGGGCCTCGACGGGCTCGCCCCCGACGGGCGGACGCTGGTCCTGATCGTCTCCGGCGCCGCCGCCGGCCTCGCCGTCACCGGCGTCCTCGTGACGACCGTACGACCGCTGCGCCGTCCGCTGCTGAACGGTGTCCGCACCGCCCTGACCGACGTACGGCTGCTGCACAGCCGCCCGTCCCGGGTGCTCGCCCTGTGGGGCGGGGCCGCCGCCGCGCCCCTGCTCCAGGCGAGCGTGATCCACGCGGTCGGCGCCTCGCTGGGCCTGACGCTGTCCTGGGCCCAGGTCGCCTTCGCGTTCCTCGCCGCCAGCAGCGCGGTCGGCGCGGTGCCCGCGCCGGGCGGCATCGGCCCGGTGGACGCGGCGATGGTGTTCACGCTGTCGGCGCTCGGCGCCCCCATGGACCTGGCCGCGGCGACCCTGATCGGCTACCGCGTGCTGACGGTGTGGCTGCCGCTGCTGCCGGGCGCGCTGGTGCTGTCGGCACTGGTGCAGCGAAAGGTGCTGTGAGCCGGGCGGGTTCGCGTCATCCGGGCACCGGCCCGGTCACGGCGTCGGGATGCCCGCCGGGCGGGCGGGCCGGCCGAAGCGGGCCGGGACGCCCGGTGAGTACAGCACGCTCACCGGCTCGCCCACCGGCGTCGGCAGCCCCGCCGCGGCCACCAGGTCCTCCGCGCACTCCAGCAGCTCTGCCCGGTGCAGGGACCAGCGCGGGTGGGCGTTCGGCAGGTACATCGGCCGGCCGAAGAACGTGCCGTGCATGCCCCAGCGCGCGGTGAGGAAGTGCTCCAACTCCGTGGGCTCCCCGATCCGTTCCCCCACCCGCACGGTGATGCGGCTGTGCGCGCCCCGTGGGCCGGGCCAGCGCCGGAAGCTGGTGTAGGACACGGTGTCGCCGTCGGCGCGGACGGTCATCCGGGACCACACGTACGGCATCCGGAACCCGATCCGCGCCACGGCCACCGGCAGCAGCCGGGAGGCGTCGAGGGAGCGGAAGACCACGCCCCGCCGCCCGTGCCCGTCCACCGAGTACAGCCGGACGTTGGTCTCGGGGAAGGTCCCCAGATAGGGAACGCCGGGGAGCCGGAACCAGCCGACCCGGTGCATCCGGAACGCGACCAGCCCGATGTACGTCACCCCGTCCAGGGTGTCCGGGACGGTCCCGGCGGGCAGCAGCGGGGCCACGTCGGCGGGGTCCGCGGCCCAGTGCAGAAAGGCGAGGTCGAGCCAGGACTGGGTGAGCAGCGGACGCGCGATGGCGCCCGGCGCGTCGACGCTGATGGGCTCCGGTGGCACGCGGGTCACCGTACCGCGGCCGGCCGCGCCGCGGTCAGGGCGTGCTGCACACCGTCTCCGGGCCCGCCGGGCTGGGGGACTGCGCGTCCTGCACCCGCTGCAGGTCCCTCAGCAGACCTCGTATGCCGAGGTCCGCGCCCGTCGCGGCCCGGGAGAGGGTCATCAGGGCGGCCTCGTAGAAGGCGTCCCGCACGGCCGGGGCCATCACGTCGGAGGCGTCCAGGCACCGGGTGCCCCCGCCGGTGAGCTGTTCGGAGATCTCGTGACCAACCCTGTCGGATTTCGGCGGCACCCGGCGGTTCGCCGAGAAGACGTCCTGGAAGCCTGCCCAGACGCGCTGGCCCTCCCGGGAGGCGAGCTTTTCGATCAGCTTCTTCGCCTGGGGGCGGTCGCTGAAGAGGGCGGCGAAGTCGCCGGTCACCTCGTGGGCCCGCACCGGGTAGGGGCCGCCGGGCAACAGCGGGGCGGAATCGGTGAGTTCGGCGGACCTCTTGTTGTAGAAGGAGCGGGCGAAGGAGCCCTGGTGCTCCAGGGCGCACCCGTTCCAGCCGGCGAACAGCAGCCCGTCGCCGCCCTGTTCGCCCCGATGGTCGGTGAGCAGGGCGTGCCGGGCTGCCGAGGGGCTCTGCCGCAGCAGTCGGCCCCACACCTCCCAGGCGTCGCGCACCCGCGAGTCGGTCCACGGCACGCTGCGGTCGCCCAGCGCCCAGCGCGCGTACACGCCCGGGCCGGCCCGCTGCAGCACCAGGTCCTCGATCCAGTCGCTGCCGGGCCAGCCGGAGGCGCCGTCGTCGCCCATGCCGATGCACCAGCTCTTGAGCGGCGCCGGGGAGAGGGCGGGCCGGTGGCCCGAGCGGTACCAGACCACGCTCTTCAGGTCGGCCTTCACCGGCACCCAGTACACCTTTTTCTTGCGCTTGCCCGCCGATCCCCAAGGGGCGCCGTAGTCCGCCTGGTCGTAGAGGTCGCCCAGGGGGTGCAGGCGCTGCTGGTCGGCGTACTCGCCGAGTTCGCCGACGCCGGGCATGATCACGATGTCCGGGGACTCCCCCGCCTGCACCTTGGAGAGCAGGACTTCGCGCTGGGCCGCGGTGCCCTGGTAGGTGAAGGGGATGCCGAAGCCGCGCAGCACCTTCTCGAAGTGCTTCTCCTGGGTGCCGGTCCAGGTCCCGAGGATGGTCACCGGCGCCTCGTCGCGCTGCGTCCAGGCCGCCACCAGTCCGCCCGCGGCGACCAGCAGCAGCGCCACCAGGATCACCAGCAGCCGGAACGGCCGGGTCATCGTTGCCTCCAGTAGTCCCGGTCGAGCCGGTAGCCCAGCCCCGTCGCGGGCAGCACGAAGACCAGCAGCCCGATGATGAGGGTGGCCCGGTACACCCCGTCGGTCCAGGTGGTACCGGTCAGCTCCCGCCGTACCTCCTCGGACCTGGTCGTGACGGCCGTCTGCACCTTGGTCAGGTGCTCGCCGCACTTCTTCCAGGCGGCCGGAGCCAGCGCGGGGTCGCACCGGGCGGTGTGACGCGAGACCTCGGTGATGCCGCTCAGCCCTCCGCCGACCCGGTCGAGGTCGTGCTGCGCCGACGACGCCGTCAGCAGCGGGAAGACGGCCAGCAGCACGGTGAGGGCCAGCGCTGGCAGCAGACACACGTCCCAGTCCCGGCCGCAGCGGTCGCGGAGCACGAACAGGGCGGACAGCAGAGTCACTCCCAGGACGGCCAGGGAGAGTTCGGCGACCCACCAGCCCCCACGCTGCACCCATCCCATGCCGACGGTGGCCGCGGCGCGTCCCATCTGGTTGCCCTGCAGCTTGTCCAGCCGCCAGGCGATCCCGGTCTGCGGACGGCTGAGCAGCGAGGCCGCCTCCACGAGCTTCTGCTGCCGCATGAGCGGCTGGTGCCCGTACTGGAAGGCGCCGGGCGAGATCGAGGTGCTGTAGGAGGCGAGCAGGCCGTTGACGGTGCCGAGGTCCTGGTCGGTGCGGTCCGCGATCCGGGACAGTCCCTGGTCGGCCGCCGCGAGCTGGACGCGGTAGGTCTCGCCGGGGCCCACGATGTCGGCCAAGCCCCTTTTCACCAGGTCGTTGGCGCCCCAGTCCGCGCGCATCAGGGCGAGCCGGGTGGCGGCCAGGCCCTGCACGGCGGGCGCCTGCCGGGCGGCGAGGGCCTGGGAGGCCTGCTGGGTCTGGCGGTAGGAGACCAGCAGGGCGCTGACCGCCACGGCCGCGCACAGTGTGAGGACCAGCGCGTGCGCCTCCAGCAGCCGCCGGGTCCGGTAGGGGCGAAGGCGCCGGCGCCAGAACGCGGCGGGGGTGTACGTGTGCCAGGTGCGTCCCGTCGTCACAGCAGTTCCTCCCCGCATCTGATGCAGTAGCGGGCCTCGCCGCCGGCCGGGGTGCCGCAGCCGGCGCAGCGCGGGCCGGGCGGGGGCCCGGCCGCCTCGGCCGGGGCTTCGACCGGCCCGGAACCGACGCGCAGGATCATCGGGGCCAGCGTGTCGGCGTCGACGGCCGTGCGCAGTCGTACCTCTCCCCCGGCCGCGTCCTCGACCACCGCGACGGCGCGGATCTCCTCCAGCACCCAGTCCGTGCCGAGGCCGGCCGCGAGGCGTGCGGCCCGCCCCAAATGGCGTTCCGCCTCCTCCCGTCGGTCCTCCCGCAGGGCGAGGAGCCCTTTGCGCAGGGCGGTGCGCATGGCGGTGCCTGCGTTCAGGGAGAGCACACTGTCGCCGCCCCGGCCGTGCGGTGCCGCCGGGTCGGGCCGGTGCCAGCGGGCGGTGACGGGCGCATGGACGTCGCCGACGGAGACCATGGCGAACTGCAGCTCGGTCTCCTCGGGGTCGTGGTCGGCGTCGGCGACGAGGGTGAGCAGATAGTCGCGCGAGCCGGGCTCCCACTGGTAGGTGGGGAAGAGCCAGGTGTACGGCCGTCCGGGCTCGCGCAGTCCGCCGAGCCGGTGCGGCCGGGGTGCCTTCTCGTTGAGGGAGACCTGGCGTACGGCGGGCCGCACGGTCACCGCGATGGGCAGCTGCGGGGTGTGCACCCGGCGCAGCCGCCGGACGGCGGCGGTGATCGCCGAGCCGAGGCCCTCCTCGACGAACTCGGCCGTGCCGTGCAGCCGTTCGGCGAGGGTCAGCAGCGGTTCGGGCGGCCAGTCGGTGCCCACGGCGAGCACGTCGCAGGTGAACTGCCCGGCACAGGCTTCCAGTTCCTGCCGCAGCCGGCTGTCGCCGGGGGCGCTGCTGCCGTCGGTGATGAGCAGCAGATGGTGTACGGACAGCGGGCGGGCGGCGAGCAGCGCGCGGGCCCGCGCCACCCAGGCGGCGTACCCGGCGGGCCGCGGGCCGTCCCGGTGCAGCGGCAGCGCGCCCGCGGCGAAGGCGGCCCGCCGTCGGTGGTCGTGGTCGGCGACGGCCCACTCGCCCCCGCGCAGGGGATAGCAGGGGACGGGTTCGGGGCCCCCGCCGAGGACCGCGAAGGAGATGTCGTCGGGCAGGGCGCGCAGCGCGGCGGGCAGGGCGTGCCGTACGGCGGTCCGGTGGGTCTCGGCGACGTCCACGGCGATGATCACGGCGAGTTCGACGGCCGGCAGTTCGGCGGCGCCGGTGGCGGCCACGTCGACCCGCAGATGGGCCTCGATCTTGGCGCTGCGGTGCGGACGCACCTCGCCGTCCAGGTCGACGTGCAGCCGGACGTCCAGGTGCGGCGGCCGGACGGGGCTGCTCGTCTCGTACGTCACCGGTCCCTCGCCTTCGTCTCCTCGGCGCCGGGTGTGCGCCGCCGTGTCCATGGGGTCAGATCACCGTCTGTGGTCGTACCGCGTGGGAGAGGTCCACCAGGTGCTCATGGGCGGCGGCCGACTCCCGGTGGTGCGCGGCCAGTTGCCGGTAGTGCCGCTCCAGCCGGGCGCGGACCTCGCGCTCCTCGGGGGAGGGCCGCCTCAGGCGCCGGGCGCCGCGGCCCGGGTGGCGGGGGCCGTCGCCGCGGCTGTGCAGCGCGTCCAGCTTCCATTCGTGCAGTTCGGTGCTGAGCCGCAGTACCTCGTCCTCGGAGAGGCCGGGTTCGCCCGCGCCCGGGGTGCGCCGGCCGAGGCCGCGCAGTTCCTCGAGCGCCGCGTCGACCTCGGCGGGCGTGGGCAGCGGGTCGTCTGCGTCGGGCAGCCGGGCGGCGCGGATGCGCAGGGCGGCGATCCGGGCGACGGTGTGGTCCAGCGAGCCCGCCCGGACCCGGCCGAGGACGTCGAGGGCAGCGCCGCGTTCGCCGTCGCGCAGCGCGAGCCGGGCCAGGCCCAGGGCGGCGCCGCCGTGCGAGGGGTTGCGGGCGAACACGGCCTCGTACAGCTCCTTGGCGGTGGGCCCGGCGGTGTCGTCGCCGAGCCACTCCCCGCAGTAGGCGAGGGCGAGCTTGGGCGCGTACTCCCCGGGCAGGTCGAGCCGGACCCGGGTGAAGTGGGCCTTGGCCTCGGCGACTTGGCGGGGGTCACCGTCCACGTCGGCGCGGCGCAGCGCGACCAGGGCGCGGTGCCACTGGAGCCGCCACTGGCGTACGGCACGCGGGCCGGGGATGGAGTCGGCGGTGTCGAGTTCCTCCTGGGCGCTCTCCAGGTCCTCGGGGGTGTTGCGGCCCAGCAGGACGCGCACGTTGTGCAGGCAGATCTCCACCGAGGTGGGCTTCTCGCCGTCCTGGCCGAGGAGATGGCCGGGGTCGTAGCCGCTGCTGACCTCGAACCGGGCGGTCTGCGGGTCGTCCGGGTAGCGGCGGGGCACCGGCAGACAGCGGGCGATCTCCGTGGGGGTGGGCGCGCCGAGGGCGAGGGCGGGCGCGCGGGGCGGCTGGTAGCGGTCGCGGCGCGGGCGCCGAAGCCAGTGCCCGATGTCCGGCACCGTGCCGAGCCGGGCGCCGAGCAGCCGTGCGGAGGGGCGGAAGTGGCGGGAGGGTTCGGGCGGGTCGCTCTTGCCGCGCAGGGCGCGGATCTCCCTGAGGGCGCCGCGGAGTTGGCCCGCCATGTCCTGGGCGTCGGCGAAGCGCAGGTCCGGGTCGGTTCTGGTGGCGCGCTCCAGGACCCACCAGAAGGAGGCGGCGCCGAGGCCGGGCACCCGGTCCACGGCCCAGCGGGCGAGGTCGCGCAGGGTGGCGCCGACGGTGTGCAGGTCGTGGCCGACGGTGGGCAGGCCCGAGGCCTCGGTCTCGGGTGCCATGTAGCCGGGCGTGACATGGGCGGGCGGTTCGGTCTGGCCCTGTTCGCGCATGCCGCCGAGGTCGATGACCTTGACGCCGTCGCGGTGGTGCACGACGTTGGAGGGCTTCATGTCGCCGTACAGGAAGACCCGTTCGCCGCCGGTGTGCAGATGGCCGAGGGCCTCCAGGATCTGGCAGCCGTAGGCGGCGACGTGCTCGATGTCGAGGACGAACTGTCCTCGCCGGGTCTCCTGGACGACCTTCTCCAGGGTGCCGTCGCCGACGTCGTCCATGACGACGTAGCCGCCGGTGACCCGGTCGCCGTCCTCGCGCCGGGCGACGAAGTCACGGATCTGCACGATCCGGGGGTGGCGGATGGCGACGAGGTTGCGGCGTTCGACGTCGGCGAGCCGAGCGCCGTCCCGTTCGTAGCGGTTGAGCAGTCCCTTGACGGCGACGACGTCGCCGAGGTGGGTGTCCTCGGCGAGGTAGACCCAGCCCTGGCCGCCGTGCGCGATGGGCCCGAGGATCCGGTACTGCTCGCGCAGCTTCTCGTCCTGGGCGAGTTCGGGCCGGTAGGAGTAGCGCTCGCGGCAGTTGGGGCAGTGGCCCTCCAGGGGTACCGGGCCCACGGTGTAGGGCGGGGCGAAGGTGATGCCGCACGAGGAGCAGCCCATGCGGATGCGCAGCGGTGCCTCGGGGTGGATCAGGCGTTCCTCGGCGGGACGCGGCTCGCGTCGCGGGAGGGCGAGGAGTTCGCGGGGCCCGAGGTCTCCGGGGTCCTTCGGCAGCGGGGGGAGCCCGGGGGCCTTCTCGTGGCGGCCGCACTCGGCGCAGTAGCCGGTGGGCAGGACGGAGCCGCCGCAGGGGGCTCCGGTGAAGTGCCGGTGCGGGCAGGTCGTCATCCTCGCGGCGCCCTCCTTCCCTCCCCGCGCCGGACGGCCCCCCTCATGCCGGGCCTCCCTGGTGGCGCAGGTCCTCGCGGAGGACGGCGATCAGCTCGCGCAGCCGGGCGAGCTGCCGGGACGGGTCGGTCAGCGTGTCGATCCGCAGGCGTTCCGTGCGGCGCCGGTCGGCGGTCTCGGTGGCGGTGGCGAGCGACTCCCGGTCGACGACACCGAACTGGACCGAGCGGCCGAACTCCACGCGCCGCAGCCGGGCGAGCAGCGCGTCGGCGTGGTCAAGCAGCGCGGGCCGCAGCAGGGTATCGCGGGCGGCGGTCCAGCCGGTGCCGCCCTCGTGCCGGAAGACGAGCAGCAGCCGGAAGCCGCACTCCCGCAGCCGGGCGAGCAGTTCGATCAGGGGTCCCGGCTCGGGTTCCTCGTCGAGTCCGTCGACGAGGACCGTGGCGGGCCGGGTGAGTACGGGCGGCGGAGTGGGGCGGCGTCTGGTTCCCAGCAGCCAGTCCCAGTACGCGAGGTACGCGCCGGTCGGGAAGCCGATGTGCTCCAGGGCGTGGTCGGCGAGGTCGGGCCGGCTGGAGACACCGCCGTGGTGGACGAGGTGGGCGCGGTGCAGCAGGTGCCGTAAGGAGCGGTCCTTGCCGCTGTCCGGCGGCACGACGGTGATCTTCACGGGGTCCTCGTCGGGATCCTCGAACCAGCGCGCCAACCGCTCCTCGAAGCCGTGGTCCCAGGCGTGCGGACTGCTCAGCTCCTTGACGAGCGGGGAGAGTTCGGCGATCCGCTCGACGGGGATCAGGTACGAGAAGGCGAGCCGGTTGTTCTCGGGCAGCAGTTCGTCCATGTCGCCGCGCCAGCTGACGACGAGGCCGACCACACGGGTGGGGCGCCCCTCGTACGGCCGGGTGCACACGGCGGCGCCGCTGAAGCCGCGACGCACCACCTCCGCCCTGGTGACGGCGTCGAGTTGCACCCGCTCCCCGTGGACCCCGCTGATCCGGCCCCACAGGGTCATGCCGTCGTCGAAGCCCTCCGCGTAGCCGGTCGCGAAGACCACCGTGCCGCCGCCCGGCACGCCGTCCAGCGGGGCGGGCCGCGCCTGCGGGCGCGCGCTGTCCAGACGCAGCACGGCGACGTCCTCGCCGCCCTCGCCCTCCGGCAGCCAGCCGCCCGGCATCACCCGTGCACTGACGCCCTCCAGCGCGCGGTTCTCGGCGAACTCCACCCACATGACCGCGTCCGGGTCGCCCACCACGTGGGCGCAGGTCAGCGCCGTGTGCTGATCGACGAGCACCCCGGCACCGCGGACGGGACCGCGAGCGTCCCCGCGGCGCAGCCTGAGCCTCCAGTCCGCACGTAGCTCCCCCATACCGGTTCACCCTACGCGCGGGGCTGGTGCGTCCCTAGACTTGTGACGAGGTTGGATCGGCCAATCAACGGAAGTCGGCGGTGAGTTGGCATGGGGGAGACGGAACCGGTCGGTCTCGCGGAGGCCATCGGCACGGTCCGTGCGGAGCTGGCCCGGGCGCAGGCCGAGGGTGCCGCCAGCGACTGGCGGTTCAATGTGGAGCAGGTGAGCCTGGAGTTCGCGGTGCAGTTCCACCGGGTCGGCGAGGGCGGCGCGGGACTGCGCCTCGGCGTGGTGGAGGCACGGCTCGGCGGCTCGGTGAGCCATGACTCCACGCACCGTATCCAGGTCGACCTCAAGCCCCTGCCCCGCGCCGACGGCCGACACCACGAGGTGGGCCGGTAGCTGCCGCCGGCGGGGTCGCGGCTCAGGCCTCGTCGGGCGTGAGCCGCAGCGAGATGCTGTTGATGCAGTAGCGCTGGTCGGTCGGGGTCGGATACCCCTCACCCTCGAACACGTGCCCGAGGTGCGACCCGCAGCGGGCGCACCGGACCTCGGTGCGCACCATCCCGTGCGAGCGGTCCTCGATCAGCTCCACCGCGTCGGTGTCCTTCGGGTCGTAGAAGGACGGCCAGCCGCAGTGGGACTCGAACTTGGTGGTGGAGGTGAACAGTTCGGCGCCGCAGGCGCGGCAGGAGTAGACGCCCTTGGTCTTGGTGTCGGTGTACTCACCGGTGAAGGCCGGCTCCGTGGCGGCCTGCCGCAGGACCGCGTACTCGGCCGGCGTCAGCTCCGCACGCCACTGCTCGTCCGGCTTGTCGACGTCGTACGACATGAAGCTCAGCCCCTTAGTTCGCGAGACGGTCCAGGATGCGCGGGCCGAGGTCGGTGACATCGCCCGCGCCCATGGTGAGAACGAGATCACCGGCCCTCGCCATTCCCGCGACCACGTCCGGCACCCCGTTCTTGTCGTGCACCGCCGTCACGTCGGCGCCCGCGGCCCGCGCGGCCTCGACGATCAGCTCGCTCGTCACCCCGGGGATCGGGTCCTCGCGGGCCGGGTAGATGTCGAGGACCACGGAGGCGTCCGCGAGCGCGAGCGACTGTCCCATCTCCTTGCCGAGCTCCTGCGTCCGGGAGAACAGGTGCGGCTGGAAGACGACCAGGATCCGGGCCTCGCCCGCCGCGGCGCGCATCGCCTCCAGGTCTGCCGTCATCTCCGTCGGGTGGTGGGCGTAGGAGTCGATCACCTGCACGCCGGCCGCCTCGCCCTTGAGCTGCAGCCGCCGCTTGACCCCGGTGTACGCGGCCAGGGCGGGCGCCAGCTCGGCGGCGGGGACACCCAGCGCGACCCCGGCGGCGAGGGCGGCGACGGCGTTGTGGGCGTAGTGCCTGCCGGGCACGGAGACGGTGAAGGTGAGCGGCGCGCCGTCCAGTTCGACGGTGACCTCGCTCTTCAGGCCCTGGGCGACGACGGACAGGACCCGCACGTCGGCGTCCTCGGCCTCGCCGTACGTCACCGTCCGGACCGAACCGGCCAGCCGGCGGGTCAGCTCACGGGCGCCCTCGTGGTCGGCGGAGATCACCAGGGTGCCGCCGGGCACGATCTTCCCGGCGAAGATCTCGAAGGACTCGTAGATCTCGTCCATGGACGCGTAGTTGGCGTGGTGGTCGAGCTCCACGTTGAGCACGATCGCCACCTCGGGGGCGTACGTGTGGAAGCTGCGGTCCGATTCGTCCGCCTCCGCGACGAAGATCTCCCCCTCGCCGTGCAGGGCGTTGGAGCCGGGCGCGTCCAGGTCGCCGCCGATCGCGTACGAGGGGCCGAGGCCCAGCGCGGACAGGGAGACGGCCAGCATGGAGGTGGTGGTCGTCTTGCCGTGGGTGCCGGCCACGGCGATCGGCCGCAGGCCGCCCATCAGGGCGGCGAGGGCGTCGGAGCGGTGGACGACCGGGACGCCCAGCTCCGCGGCGCGGGCCAGCTCGGGGTTGTCCTTCCGGATCGCCGAGGAGACGACGACACAGCTGGCGTCGTCGGCGAGGTGCTCCGCGGCATGTCCGATGTGCACGGTGACGCCCAGGGCCCGCAGCGCCTCGGCGGTCGCGGATTCCTTCGCGTCGCTGCCGGCCACCTTGGCTCCGCGCTGGGCGAGGATCTTCGCGATGCCCGACATCCCGGCACCGCCGATGCCGATGAAGTGCGGTCGGTCCATGGCGGGGGGAAGGGTGCCGGGTGCCATGCGTATGTCTCCCAAGATGCGGTGCGAGGGTCGGGCGTCCTGCTGCGGAACCCGCCCCAGCCTATGCCGTCCGGTCCCCTGCGCCGCTCAGCAGGCGTCCGCTCGACACGCGAGGGGGCGCGGGGCCGCAGCGGCCTGCGGCAGCGCCGCGAAGGAAGGCAGGGCCGTCACCGGCGTCCTGCCACGCCGCGCGCGGGCGCGAGCCGCCCCGACGCATCCATGGCGCATCCATGGCGCATCAACGCCAGGACGACGCACGACGGGCGCCGCGTCGCCCACCCCGGTCGTCCATCCCGGTCCCTCCGGCCACGACCAACTGACCCGGGCCGGCACGGCCACTCGCCCCACCCACCGGAGGGGCCCGAACCGACCCGGGCCGAACCTCGCCCGACCCGACCCGGCCCAGACCGTCCCGGCGACTCGCCCCATTTATCCGGCCCGGGCCCGACCTCGCCCGACCCGACCTAATCCAAACCCAACCCGACCCGGCCCGGCCCGGTGGCGGCGGCTACGCCTTGCTGTGGGAGAACAGCTTCAGGACCGGGACGCCCACCTTGTGGCGGGCCCGGGACGCCCAGTCCCGGTGGAAGAACTCCTCCACGTAGTGGGGGTCGGTGAGCACGATCACCTCGTCCGCGCCGATCTCCTCCACGAGGGATTTCAGCGCGTCCAGCGGATGGTCCTCGATCAGTCTGCCCTCCGCCGCGCTGCCGGCCGCCGTCAGCGCCTGCAGGGACACCGCCAGCGCCCGCTCCCCGAAGCTCTTCGCCTCCTCCCCCTCCGGGGTCAGGCCCTCGCGCGTTGCCTCGTCGAGCTCGCCGAGGGCGACGTCGTCGATGGCCCGCAGCAGGCGGTCGGCCTGGTCGCCGCGGGGCTGGAGCAGTACGTGGAAGGAGACCTCCTCCTCCCCGTGCAGGCCGGTGACGAACTCCACGTCTGCGGACGTCAGGGCCTTCTCGATCATCAGTACGCTTGTGAACACCGGGCGCCCCTTCTGCGGAAACCATCCTGCCCCGTGATCTCACGGGGACTGCGAGATTCAGTGTGCCCGCCGCAAGGCAAGCGGAACGGTAGGTTCCGCCGATTTCGGGACCGGCGGTACCGCTGAACGATTGTCAGGTCCGCTGGTAGCGGCTGAACAGAAACCCCTCCTCCTCCAGCAGCGACGCCAGCGCGAACCGCCGCGGAACCGCGACCGACGGCCCCCCGGCGATCCGCTGGGCGTCCCCCGCGGTGAGCATCGGGGCGACGGTCAGACACAGCTCGTCCAGCACCCCCGCCGCCACCAACTGCCCCATCAGCCGCGGGCCACCCTCGGTCAGCAGCCGGGTGTGACCGAGCTCACCGAGGGCCTGCACGGCACGGGCGGGCTCCACCCCGACGCCGTCCCCGGCGACCACCACCCGGGCGCCCGCCTTCTCCGCGGCCAGCACCCGGTCCGGGGCCGCCGCGGCACCGGTGAGGATCAGCGTCTGCACCTCGGGTGAGGCGAACAGCGGAAGCGAGAAGTCCAGGTCCAGGCCGGCGGTGACGACCGCGATCGCCGGCACCGGCGTCTGCCCGGCCGCCGCCCGCGCCGCCGCGAACTCCGCGCGCACCCGGGCGGGCCGGTACCCCTCCTGCCGTACCGTTTCGGCGCCGACGACCACCACGTCCGCCAGCGCCCGCAGGGTGCCGAAGATCCGCATGTCGGTGGCGTTGGAGATGGGCTGCGACTTCCCGTCGTGCTGCGCGGCCCCGTCCAGCGTGGCGACCATGTTGGCGCGCAGCCAGGGCACCGGCCGGCCCCCGGCGGCGGGCTCGGGATAGGCGTAGGCGGCGGCGAGCTCGGCGAGGCTCCACTCACCGCCGTCCGGCTCACCGGGTCCCTCACCGGAGGCGGTCGGCACTGTCTGGTCGGTCACAGGGAACAGGCGTCGCATGCCGTGCAGTGTTCCACGACGCTTAGCATGGGTGACCGTGTCGTCCTCGCCTTCCGCTCCCGGCCTGCGTCCCTCGACCGACGCGGCCCCGCTGTCCCTGTGCGCCCGCGCGCCGCACGTCCCCGCGGAACGGCTGGTGGCCGAGATGGTCCCCCCGCCACGCTTCGACTCGGTCCGCTTCAGCACCTACATTCCGGACCCGAACCAGCCCAGCCAGACCGAGGCGGTAGGGGTCCTCGAGGGCTTCGCGGCCGGTCTCGGCGCGGCGCACCAGGCGGGCGGCGGCAAGCGGGGCTTCCTCGGCTTCGGGAAGGCCAGGGCAGCGAAGACCCCGGCCGGTCCCCGCGGTGTCTATCTCGACGGCGGCTACGGCGTCGGCAAGACCCATCTGCTCGCCTCCCTGTGGCACGCCACCCCGGCGGAGCCCGCGCTGAAGGCGTTCGGCACCTTCGTGGAGCTGACCAACCTGGTCGGCGCCCTGGGCTTCCAGCAGACGGTGACGACGCTCTCCGGCCACCGTCTGCTGTGCATCGACGAGTTCGAGCTGGACGACCCCGGCGACACCGTCCTGGTGTCGACCCTGCTCGGCCGGCTGGTCGAGGCGGGGGTCGCGCTCGCCGCCACCTCCAACACCCTGCCCGGCAAGCTGGGCGAGGGCCGCTTCGCGGCGGCCGACTTCCTGCGCGAGATCCAGGGCCTGTCCGCCCACTTCCGGCCGCTGCGCATCGACGGCGAGGACTACCGCCACCGGGGTCTGCCCGAGGCGCCGGCGCCGTTCTCGGACGAGCAGGTGACCAGGGCGGCGCACGCCACCGAGGGCGCCTCGCTCGACGGCTTCCCGTCCCTCCTCGACCATCTCGCCAAGGTGCACCCCAGCCGCTACGGCGCGCTCACCGACGGCGTGCGGGCGGTCTGCCTCACCGACGTCCAGCCGGTGCCGGACCAGGCGACGGCGCTGCGTCTCGTGGTGCTCGCGGACCGGCTCTACGACCGTGAAGTCCCGGTCGTGGCCTCGGGGTTGCCCTTCGACCGGCTGTTCAGCGAGGAGATGCTGAACGGCGGCTACCGCAAGAAGTACTTCCGGGCGATATCCCGGCTCACCGCGCTGGCCCGGGACGGCAAGTCGCTCGTCGCCGCCGACTAGATCACGCCAGCCCACCGGCGCCATTCAGGCCCTCTTCAACTCGAAACGCAGAGTTAACCCTGCAAACGGGATCACCGGGTTACCGTGTCTCTTGACCAGTCGTTGACCATCCTTTGGTCGAGACCAGAGACACGAAGAGCACGGAGGGGGGCGCATGTTCCGAGGTACGACGGCCAGGGCCGCCCTGGCCCTCCTCGCCGCCGCCCTGCTCGCCCTCCAGCTCTTCGCTCCGAACGCATCCTTCGCAGCCGCGCACACGGCCCGTCACGCCGTGGCCAAGGACCTGCCCGGAACGAAACCCTCCGGCAAGGCGCTGCGTGACGAGTCCGCGACGCACGGCGACTGCGGTCTCTCCGGGGCCCCGACCGGCCCCCTGCGCACCCGCGACCGCCATGTGAACACCGGATTCACGCCCGAGGACCCCGAGCGCCCCCTGCTGGGCGAGGACCCGGCGTCCGCCCGCGAACCGGCGGCGCCCCGCGCCCCGCATCCGTCGAGACCCTCGACGTCCCGCTCCCCGGCGGCACTTCAGGTCTTCCGCTGCTGAGCGAGCCGAGCAGAACAGAGCAGTTCCCCCACCCTGTTCCAGCCCACACCGACGTGCCCCCCACGGCGCGTCAGGAGGAGTCACCCCATCATGCAGCCCCTCATCGACAACGCCCGTACGTTCGGACAGCGCCCTGAGGAGTTCGCCAAACTCGCCGAAGGCCAGTCCCCGCAGGTGCTGTTCATCACCTGCTCCGACTCCAGGGTCGTACCGGCCCTGATCACCGGCGCCCGCCCGGGCGAGCTCTTCGAGCTGCGCACCGCGGGCAACATCGTGCCGCCGTACGCCTCCGAGCACCCCACCAGCGAGGCCTGCACCATCGAGTACGCGGTGGAGGTGCTCGGCGTCTCCGACATCGTGGTCTGCGGGCACTCGCACTGCGGCGCCGTAGGCGCCCTGGTGCGCGGCGACGACCTGGACGCCGTACCGGCCGTGCGCGACTGGCTCGCGCACGCCACCCCGCGCCCGACCGGGACCGTGGAGGACCCGACCGTGGCCGAGGGCGTGCAGAGCCACGTCCTGACGCAGCTGCTCAGGCTGCGCTCGTACCCGTACATCGACAAGAAGCTGAAGGACGGTCAACTGACCCTGCACGCCTGGTTCTACGAGGTCCACACCGGCGCCGTGCAGGCGCACGACCCGGCCGCCGACGTCTTCAAGGCCCTGTGAGCGCGGCGATGACGACCCTGACCTCGAAGTTCCCCCATCTGCGGCAGGACTTCCTCGCCTCCATAGTCGTCTTCCTGGTCGCGGTGCCGCTGTGCGTCGGCGTGGCCGTCGCCTCCGGCGTCCCGGCGGAACTGGGCCTGGTCACCGGCATCGTGGGCGGCCTCGTCACCGGGTTCCTGCCCGGCAGCAGTCTGCAGGTCTCGGGGCCGGCCGCCGGTCTGACCGTGCTGGTCTTCGAGGCCGTCAGCGAGTTCGGCGTGGGCACGCTCGGTGTGATCGTGCTGATGGCCGGTCTGCTGCAGCTCGCGATGGGCATCTTCAAGATAGGCCGCTGGTTCCGGGCGATATCCGTCTCCGTCGTCGAGGGCATGCTCTGCGGCATCGGACTGGTGATCATCGCCGGGCAGATCTACGCGGCGGCGGGCCTGAAGGCTCCGGAGACCGGCCTCGGCAAGATCGCGGGTCTGCCCGGGGCCTTCACCGACGCGCTCGGCAGCACCGAGGCGCTGGCCTCGCTCGCGATCGGCGCGGGCACCATCGCCGTCATCGTGCTGTGGAAGAGGATGCCGAAGGCGCTGCGGTCGGTGCCGGGCGCGCTCGCCGCGGTGGTCCTGGCCACCGCCGCCACCCTCGCCTTCGGCCTGCCGGTCGCCACCGTCACGGTGGAGGGCCTGTTCGGCGTCGTCCAGGTGCCGGGGGGCGACGCCTTCGGTGAGCTGGCCACCCCGGCCATCTGGGGCACGATCGTGGCGTTCGCGCTGATCGCCTCGGCGGAGAGCCTGTTCAGCGCGGCGGCCGTGGACCGGCTGCACGACGGTCCGCGCACCGAGTACGACAAGGAGATGGTCGCCCAGGGCGTGGGCAACACGGTGTGCGGTCTGCTCGGCGCGCTGCCGATGACCGCGGTGATCGTGCGCAGTTCCGCCAACGTCGGCGCGGGCGCGCGGACCAAGGCCTCGCGGGTGCTGCACGGCGCCTGGCTGCTGCTGTTCGCCGCCGCGCTGCCGTCCGCCCTGGCGCTGGTCCCGATCCCCGCCCTGGCCGGCATCCTGGTCCACGCGGGCTGGAAGCTGATCCCGTTCCGGCAGATCTCGGCGCTGTGGCGCAGCCACCGGGGCGAGGCGCTGATCCTCGTGGTCACGGCCGTCTCGATCGTCGCGGTCAACATGTTCGAGGGCGTGCTCATCGGTCTGGCCCTGTCCGTGG